>JAYUPV010000485.1:0-4452 GCA_043759865.1 Alphaproteobacteria bacterium
GATAGATAATCATGGTAGGGCCAAGCTCGCAGCGGTCGAGGCAGCCTGCATTGTTAACGCGGACATCCTTGATGCCAAGTTCCTTGATGCGCGCCTTCATGTAGTTACGCAACGGCTCGGCGCCACGGGCTTTGCAGCTGCCACGCGGGGCGTCGGGCGGGCGGGCGTTGGTACAGCAAAAAACATGCTGCTTATAGTAAAGTTCTTCGTTGCTCATGAGGATAACCCTGTTCTAGGTTCAGGGTAGGTTAAACGAAGGACAGCGGCAAGATGAATTTTCTGGCAAACGAGACGAGCCCCTACCTGCGCCAGCACAAGGATAACCCTGTGCACTGGATGGCGTGGGGTGAAGAAGCTTTTGCCATGGCACGCGTCCAGAACAAGCCCATTCTTCTGTCCATCGGCTATGCGGCCTGTCATTGGTGCCATGTGATGGCGCATGAGAGTTTTGAATCGGGCGAAACAGCTGCCCTGATGAACCAGTATTTCATCAACATCAAGGTCGACCGCGAGGAACGGCCAGACGTCGACATGGTGTACCAGAACGCGCTCGCCCTGCTGGGGCAGCAGGGAGGCTGGCCGTTAACGATGTTTTTAACCCCGGAGCGCGAGCCTTTTTGGGGCGGCACTTATTTCCCGCCGCTGCCGCGCCACGGCCTGCCCGGGTTCCGCGAAGTGCTGCGCGGCGTGCATGAAAGCTGGGGCGAGCAGCAGGATAAAATAACCCATAACGTGAAAAGCCTGACCGCCGCGCTTCAAAAGCTGCAGGAGCGTCAGGAAGGGCATATTGTATCGCGTGAAATGCTCGACCGTATCAGCCTGTTTTTCCTTTCCCGCATTGACAGCGTGAACGGCGGCATCGGCGATGGGCCGAAATTTCCATCGCTGTCCATCATCGCGCTTTTGTGGGACGGTTATATCCGCACGGGTAGCGACACATATAAATCAGCCGTTATCCAGAGCCTGACGCATATGTGTCAGGGCGGGTTATACGACCATATCGGCGGCGGGTTCTGCCGCTATACCGTTGATGGTGAATGGCTGGTGCCGCATTTCGAAAAAATGCTCTACGACAACGGGCTGTTCCTCGGCATGCTGGCAGAGGTTTACCGGGAAACTCAAAACCCGCTTTTTGCACAGCGCTTGCGGGAGACGGCGGCCTGGCTGCAACGGGATATGACGGTCACACACAACGGTGCTGCGGGTTTTGCCAGCAGCTTTGATGCCGACAGCATGGATGCCACAGGCCATGCGGAAGAAGGTGCTTATTACATCTGGCGCAGCACGGAGGTTGATGACATCCTCGGCGCGGACGCCGCGTTTTTCAAGAAAGCCTATGACATTACTCAAGGCGGCAACTGGGAGGGTGTGAATATCCCCAACCGGCTGCAGCAATTGTCACTGTTGTCCGAACGCGATGAAATGAAACTGAAGGCGTTACGTACAAAACTAAAAGACAAGCGTGATGCGCGTATCCCACCCGCACGTGATGGCAAGGTACTGGCAGATTGGAACGGACTTGCAATCGCGGGGTTACTGCGCGCTTCCTTTTCTCTTGATGCACCGGAGCTGCTGAAAACAGCTGCCGGTGCGTTTGGTTTTGTTACGCAAAACATGATGGAGAAGGACGGACGGCTGTGGCACAGCTTCTGCGACGGGAAGACCGCGCACATCGCTGTTCTTGACGACTACGCAAACATGACAGAGGCATCCCTGTTGTTCTTCGAGCTAACCGGTAACGCCGCCTATCTTTCACAAGCAGAGATATGGGTGAACGTTCTGCTGCACGACTACTGGGACGATGCGGGAAAGGGTTTTTTCCTTTCCGCGCATAAAATGAAAGACCTGCCGTTGCGCCCAAAGACTGCCGATGATACCGCGACGCCTTCGGGCAATGGCACGATGGTGGGGGTGCTGGCACGTTTGTTCCTGCTGACAGGAAAAGAAATTTACCGCGACCGTGCCGAAGCGACAGCCCGCGCCTTTTCGGGCGATATCGGGCAGAGGTTTTTTCCATTATCTACTTTGCTTTCCGGTAGCGATTTTCTGGCGCATCCTGTTTCGGTCGTGCTTGCAGGGAAAAGGGGGCGAGAAAAATTTCTGGGGGCGCTTCGTACAGTTTCAGTCCCGCGCCTTGCGCTGTTCGAGGCAGCCGACAATGGCAATGGCTTACCCACCTCGCATCCAGCACATGGCAAGGCGACATTTGATGGAAATGCCGTCGCCTATGCCTGTTTCGGCCAGTCCTGCCTGCCGCCGGTGTCTGATCCTGCCGAGCTGCGCCGGTTGTTGCTGGAGGAGCGCTCAAGACAGCGCAAAGATGCCGCAAATGACGGCTAGCGAAAAAGATATTTGCTGTTGACCCCAAGACATAAAAAGATAGTCTCTAGGGAGTTTTTAGAACTAGGGAACTGGAAAATATGAAAAAAGAAATCCAGATCAAGGCACATGACGGCGGTTCTTTCAGTGCCTATGCCTCTTACCCCGAAACCGGCCTGCCTGCCCCGGGCGTGGTGGTGATACAGGAAATCTTCGGCGTTAATATGGTCATGCGCGCAATTTGTGACAACCTTGCCAAGGCGGGTTTCATCGCTGTCTGCCCAGATATTTTCTGGCGGCAAGAGCCTGGTGCGCAACTAACCGACAAGACAGAGGCGGACTGGGCCAAAGCGTTCGCTTTCTTCAAAGGCTTTAACGCCAGCCTTGGCATCGAGGACCTGAAATCAACGCTCAAATTCCTGCGCGGCGACAAAGACTGTACGGGAAAAGCCGGCACACTGGGTTACTGCCTCGGCGGGAAACTCGCCTTTCTGATGTCGACACGTTCGGATGCCGACTGCAATGTCAGCTATTACGGCGTCGGCATACAGGACAGCCTAGAGGAAGCGGCAGGCATCAAGAAACCTCTGCTGATGCATGTTGCTGAAAAAGATAAATTCGTGCCGCCTGCAGCGCAGCAGAGAATATTGGGCGCGCTCAACAAGCATGACAATGTCGAGATCCACGTTTACCCCGACGTCGACCACGCTTTTGCAAGGACGGGCGGAGAGCACTACGACAAGCAGGCGGCGCAGATGGCTAATTCCCGCACCGCCGATTTCCTCGCCTCTCACCTCGGCTACCGTAAAGATACCAATGTCCGAACCTGATTTTGTACCCGAACAGCCATCGGAACAACATTTCCTGATCGGGCAAAAGGCAGCCGACAGACTCGGAAGGCTTGTCGACGGCAACGGGCTGAAAGCGGAACAGGTGCGACTGTCGCGCCACGAAACCCTTGTACACCAGTTGCCTGGCGAAGTCAGGATTGCGCTGAAGCCCGATATCATCAAAGGCCAGCTGAAGGGCAACAGGCCGCACGGAATTGTGTGCGGCAGCGAAGCCGAGGTTGTCGGCAAGGCAGATGGCCTCGCACAGGAATTTATCGCCACCAAGGATATTCAAATCGAACTTCTACAGGTGTTGGACAAAGACCCGGGCCGTGGCTGGGGCATGAAGCCGTTTCACCACCCCCTTGCCATCACCCGCAAAGAATTTTCCGTTGTTGACCAATGCACAAAATGCGCGGGGCTGACCTATTACAATTGCCCCATGTGCCACATGACCGGTGCGCTTACCTGCGGCGGCTGCAACGGGCAGGGCATGGCACAATGTCCTATATGTTTCGGGCAAGGTGCTATGCAGGCATCGGACGGCGGCAGAGTAACATGCGGGCGTTGCGCCGCGACCGGACGCGTGCCCTGTATCACCTGTCAAGGAGCGAAGCTGCTGCGCTGCACGACCTGTGCGGGTCAGGGAAAAATCGGCTGCACCGAATGCGACCGCAGCGGGTACTGGACTCATATTTTCGACATGAGTTTCCATGCAGAGGCAGAATTTGACCTCGACCGCCAGCAAGTACCGCCGGATGTTCTTGCCGTCGTCGACCGGCTTGGCATCCGCGAGCTTGCGACTATCGGCCATGCGGAGATTTTCCGGCTGATACAGAACCCCGAACCGAAGCACTTGAGCATCCCGTTCGTCGCCTTCCTGCCACTGTGCAACGCCGAATTTTCCATCGAGGGAAAGATTTACCCTTCAGGTGTTGCGGGGCTGACGGGGCGTATCATGGGCATCGACCCTGTGCTGGACCCTGTGTTGAAACCAGGCATCAACGCGTTGTTCAAACTTTCCAAGGGGCCCCTTGCGGCCGAAGCGCTTGTTGATCAGGCCTGTAAGTTCCGCGCGCTGCGGCAAGTCATTACCGGCCTCTCGCATCATTCGAAAAAACAGGTTTACCAGATGCTGGTGAAGGAGTATCCGCTTGTCATTTCTGACAAGTTTCTGAAGGCGGCGATAAAATATGCCGATATCGGCGTTCTTGCTCTCAGCAAAGGCCCGCGCATAAAGGGACTGCTCATTGGCACGGCAGTCGCAACGCTCCTGTATGCCGGTTACTATATCGGCCCTGTG
>JAYUPV010000486.1:0-2648 GCA_043759865.1 Alphaproteobacteria bacterium
CTCATGGAACAGATGTGGAAATCGCGCACCAGCGCGGCGCGCGTGGATTTCTCGATACGGCGGCGGATGAGGTAGAGGTCGGCTTCAAACGCCTCCTCCGGCTTGCCGCAGTTGCTGATAAGGATTTGTTCGATCTCGGGGCGCGTGGCGTTGGCCTTGCTGCCCAGCACGGTGATATCGACCGGTACCTGCCGCCAGCCGTAAATGCTGTAACCGGCATTGAGAATTTCCGTTTCGACGATGGCGCGCGTTTCTTCCCGTGCGTCCATGTCGATGCGCGGCAGGAACAACTGGCCGACGCCGATGATGCCCTCGGCCGAGCTGTGGCCCATACGCATGACATGTGATTTGAAAAACGCCTGCGGCACCTGCACCATCAGCCCCGCGCCGTCGCCGGTTTTGCCGTCGGCATCGACCGCGCCACGGTGCCAGATTTTTTTCAGCGCGCCGATTGCTTTTTCAACGACCTCGCGGCGCGGCTTGCCATCAATCGCGGCGACAAAGCCGACGCCGCAGGCATCGTGCTCGTCTTCAGGGCTGTAAAGGCCGAAGGCCTGTGGTTTCTGTGTCATCAGGCTGCCCCATTTCCCGTACGCTTGCCGCGTCCGGTTTCTTCCATGTAACTGTGCATGGCGAGCGCCGCATGGCGTCCGTCTTTTATCGCCCAGACCACCAGCGACGCGCCGCGCACGATATCTCCCGCTGCGAAAACACCCTCGATTGCCGTCATGCTGGTCGCTTCGTCAACTTCGATTGTTCCCGCAGGCGTAACGGCAAGCCCCTTCACGCCGAACATGGCGGGAATATCTTCCGCTTCAAAGCCGAGCGCCTTGATGACGATATCGGCCTCAAGTTCAAAGGCCGCGTTTTCCTGCGGCTGGGGCGTGCGGCGGCCCGATGCATCGGGCATGCCGAGATACATTTTTTGCGCCTTGATGCCTTTCACAGGCCCGGGCGCGCTGCCGTGAAGCGCCAGCGGCGCTGCCAGCCAGACGAATTCGACGTTTTCTTCCTCGGCATTCTGCACTTCGCGCGCGGAACCCGGCATGTTGTCGCGGTCGCGGCGGTAGAGGCACTTGACCGATTTCGCGCCCTGCCGCACCGCCGTACGTACGCAGTCCATCGCCGTGTCGCCGCCGCCGATGACAACGACCCTTTTGCCTTCTGCGTTCAATCTGCCGCTTTCAAAATCCGCCACCTTGTCGCCAAGCCCCGTGCGGTTGGCGGCAATCAGGTAATCGAGCGCGGGCACAACACCGTCAAGCCCGGAACCCGGCAGAGTCAACTCGCGCGCCTTGTAAACGCCGGTCGCGATAAGGATTGAGTCATGCGCGTCTTGCAGCGAAGCGAAGCTCGTGCCGTCACCGATATCGACATTGGTCTTGAAAACCACGCCTTGCGCTTCGAGAAGCTCGATACGCCGCGCGACCACGTATTTTTCCAGCTTGAAATTCGGGATGCCGTAAATCAGTAGTCCGCCCGGCCTGTCATAGCGGTCATAGACCGTGACCTGATAGCCCATCGAGCGCAGCATTTCTGCCGCCGCAAGCCCGCCGGGGCCAGCCCCGATAATGCCGACCGATTGTGCCAGCTCTCGCTTCGGCAGGCGCGGCTTGACCCAGCCTTCGTCGAAGGCTTTTTCGGTGATGTATTTTTCGACCGAGCCGATGGTGACAGTGCCGTGGCCCGCCTGCTCGATCACACAGTTGCCTTCGCACAGTCTGTCCTGCGGGCAGATGCTGCCGCAGATTTCGGGGAAGGTGTTGGTGGACGCGGCCATCTGGTACGCTTCTTCAAGCAGGTCTTCGGCGGTGAGGCGCAGCCAGTCGGGGATGTTGTTTGAAAGCGGGCAATAGACCTGACAAAACGGCACACCGCATTGCGAACAGCGGCTGGCCTGTGTCGCCACGTTTTCGGGGTCGAAGGCCGCGTAGATTGAATCAAAATCGCTGCGGCGTTCATCGGCCGAACGCTTGTCCGGCATCTGTCGCGGCGTCTTGATAAATCGCATCATGGTTCGGGTCAAGGCAGGATCTCTCAATAAATTGCGCGGGAATCATTTTGCGGCGGTGCAGCAATATTGCCTATTTTTACAGAATTTTCAGGAAAAAGGCAAGATTCTCAATGCCTTCGAAACAGGTATGAAATCACAACTCTTTGAAATTTATAGATAACTAGGCGTCGATTTCCGGCTCGACCAGTTTGGCGAGATTGGCGAGTGACTCCTGCCAGCCGAGATAGCACATCTCGACGGGGATCACGTCGGGGATGCCTTCCTGCACGATATTCAATTCCGTGCCCACCAAGACGGCTTTCATTTCTATCGTCACGCTGATTTCGCCGTACAAATTCGGGTCGTCGAACTTGTCCGTATAGCGCAGGCGCTGGTTGGGAACGATCTCTTTATATTCGCCGCCGAATGAATTGCTTTTGCCGTTGGTAAAATTGGTGAAGGACATCTTGTATGTGCCACCGACCTTGAAATCCATGTGGTGCACTTTGCACGTAAAACCGTTCGGCGGCAGCCACTTCGCCATCGCGTCGGCGTCGAGGAAGGCGCGGTAGATGCGCTCGGGGGTGGCCCGGAGCACGCGGTGGAGTCGCACGGTATTCGGCATGGTCAGATCCAGAACAGAGGACGGCCCTCT
>JAYUPV010000487.1:0-3496 GCA_043759865.1 Alphaproteobacteria bacterium
GCCATACAGCGACTGCAGCGCCGCGATGTCGTAGAGCATGAAGGTTTCCGGCTGCAGGCTGCCGTAATAGGGTGAATCGGTGTAGGACATGATGGTGAACTGGGTGGTGTCCTCCGCCCCGCTCAGGCGGTAGCTGCCCGAGAACGAATGCTTCAGCCCGAGCGCGTGGCCTGTTTCGTGGATGAGTGTGCCGAAATCGTATTCACCGTGGTCGAGGTCGTTGTCGCTGAAATAGGTGGTGTTGCCCCACACATCGCCGCCCGCTTCGTCGGTGGCGTCGGGGTAATAGGCCCAGGCCTCGGAATCATCGGTCAGGTGCGCCTGCCCGTAGCCGATTTTCGCCTGGTTTTCGGTGAACACCTCGACAAAGGTGACATTGATAAGGTTGCTGATATCCGCGAGGATTTCCTGAACGGCGCTTTCCATGGCGGGCGTAAAAGCCTCGAAGCCGTCAGATTCATAGTCGGAGGGAAGGTAATAGCTCGGCGTGTCCGTCCAGAACATGTAGTTAAGCGATAGCCCCGTCTGGTCATTGGCCCAGACAGAACCGCTTTTCAGCGCTTTGACGTAGTACGGATCAACTGCCATTCGCGACTCCCTTCGTAACAGATGCCCTCAGTTTACAACGGGTAAATGAAGCAACTATTAAAGCCGCTCCACAGGCATTGACGCGTCGCCCTTTGGTTTTACATAAACGTCATTATTCCGCTGCCCGCCCCGCCGCGTAATCGACAGCGAAGCGCAGCATCGTCGGCGAGATATAGCGGCGATGGACATGGTCGATAGCAGCCATATACACCCGACCGAAGAGGTTCCGGCAATGTACGCGCGTGCCGAGCATGATATCGACACGCCCCTCTCCCTTTATTTCCACGCAGACGCAGGACCGGAAGGACAGGTGCTTGTCATTCGCTCCGAGAATAACCTGCGCGCGCGTGTCATCGGCATTGATCTCCTGATCAAACACCGGATACTGCCCCGCGAAAAGGTTTTCCGTTTTGGGGGATAGCAAGGACGATGCAGGGCAACCCAGCGGCGAGGTACGCAGGCCGAGCGGCTTGACCAGCGTATTGCGAAACGCCATCAGCCTTCCCACGCCCGTCGGCGCATTCAGCAAAAAGCCCTCCAGCACGCGTGCCAGCAATTGCGAGGCGCGCGCGCCTTTCAGCGCGGGGTTGTTGAGAGACAGGCGGAAAGTATCATCATGATGGATACGCTGCCCCTGCAGGTGGCGGCGCAGCAGCGACTGTTCGGGCAGTTCTTTCAGCCTTTCCACCGGATACTGCGAAGGACGGTGGGTCGAGAAGCCCGACGCATCTTTCCACCCGCCCCACGCACCCCGCAGGATGCCGGCGCCGCCGCGCACGGTATTGCAAACGACGCGGTGGAAAGTACCCTCGGGCGCGTCGAGCGACAACGTTGTCGTGGGCACGGTTTCGGCGCGAAAATCTTTGCCGTCCAGCAGCGCCATAACTGTTTGCGGCAAAAGCTCGGTCAGCGACGGAATATCGGCATCGTTGGCCAGCACCTTTTTCTTTACCTCCTCTGTCAGGCTGCCGCCCAGCTCGTTGGTGTGACAGGACAGGGCGAAGAAAACCGGATGCAGCGAATTGCGCGACAGCGGGTAGAACTGGTGCCAGATCTCGCCGCCGAAGCGCACCGTAAAAATGCAGTCGGGCGGGATATTGACGAAGCGCAGCGCGCGGAAAAAGCTTTGCGGATCTTTGGCGATGTCGTCATTGGTGACGGTGGAAAACCGCAACTGCGCGCCGCCGCTGCCCGAAACGGCGGTGAAAATGCGGTGGCCTGCGTGGCGGTGGAACGGGTGCCCCTTCGGCCCCACGATGAAGGAATAGAGGGCGGTGGCGTCGCCCTTGGTAAAATCGGTTGCGGCCAGCTTTGCCGAAGACTCGTCCAACTCGTCGATAAATGCGCCATGCATCCGCTGGCGCGAGGCGATGCTGGAAAAAAGGTGGTTGCCCGCGCCATGTCCCAGCTGTGCAATCAACGACACCTCCACCGGCAACCCGCCGGATTCTGACGGGAGACGGACGGATGGAAATGTTTCAACAACCTGCGTGTAAGTCAGCATCTGTCGCCTCCAAGGGAGCAAAACCCTTTGCGGGAAGTATAGTCAAAGAAACACCAAACCGCCCCTATTTCCCGCCTCGAACTTCCCGCAAAACCCGTCAATCCAGCACCATTATGTCAATTTCAACCGCCCCGGCGCAATAATATGTGTAATTGCTCAGAACCCTTTGACTTTTTGAAGGCGGGGTGGCATTTATCTCCCTGTAAATAAGGTGAAAAAGCAAGTAAAAGCCCCTATTGCGATCCTTATTGGCAGGGGCGAATGTTAAAAGGAATGTATGAATGTTTACGATTACCAAGAAAGAGATCAACTGGGCCGGCAAGAAACTGTCCTTCGAGACAGGCCGCATGGCAAGACAGGCTGACGGCGCAGTGCTCGTCACTTACGGCGAAACCACCGTGCTGGTCACCGCTGTTGCAGACAAAAACGCAAAACCGGGGCAGGACTTCTTCCCTCTCTCCGTCCATTACCAGGAAAAATATTTCGCTGCCGGCAAAATCCCGGGCGGCTTCTTCAAGCGCGAAGGCAAACCGACGGAACGCGACACACTTATCTCGCGCCTCATCGACCGCCCCATCCGCCCGCTGTTCCCCAAGGGCTTCCTGAACGAAACGCAGATCATCGCGACCGTTCTGTCGTATGACCAGCAGCATGAATCGGATGTGGCCGCCCTTTGCGCCGCTTCCGCCGCCCTCACCATCTCGGGCGTTCCCTTCATGGGCCCCGTCGGCGCTGCGCGCGTCGGCCTGATCAACGGCGAACTGGTGCTGAACCCGACCATCGACGAAATGAAGACCTCGAAACTCGACCTCGTCGTCGCCGGTACCCGCGAAGGCGTGCTGATGGTTGAATCCGAAGCACAGGAACTGGACGAAGCCAAAATGCTCGAAGCTGTCATGTTCGGCTGGAAAGGCTTCCAGCCCGTTATCGACATGCAGATCGCCCTTGCCGAAGCCTGCGCGAAAGACGCATGGATTCTTCCTGAAAAAGGCTACGACGCAGACGCGCTCGAGAAGAAAGTCCACGACCTCGTGGGTGCAGACTTCAAGGCCGCTTACGCAACCAAGATCAAGCAGGAACGCGTCGCGAAACTCGACGCTGCACGCTCCAAGGCTGTTGACGCTCTCGTCGTGAAAGACGATAAATCGAGCCCGATCACCTCGGCGCTCATCGAGAGCCTGTGCAAGCATGTCGAAGCCGACATCGTTCGCAACGGCATCCTCGACACCGGCAACCGCATCGACGGCCGCGACACCAAGACCGTCCGCGCGATTGTGTCGCAGGCAGGCTTCCTGCCCCGCGTCCACGGTTCGGCATTGTTCACACGCGGCGAAACGCAGGCTGTGGTTGTCACCACGCTCGGCACCGGCGACGACGAACAGCTGATCGACGGTCTGCATGGCG
>JAYUPV010000488.1:0-3356 GCA_043759865.1 Alphaproteobacteria bacterium
CGCGCGTCGGAAGAAGCGGGCAAGCACCATCTGCAGCTCGAAGTGGAAGAACAGCGCAAGGGCTTCATGCGCCGCGCCATCGACCTTTCAAACATCAAGATGGAAGAAAACTGCGGTGGCCCCTTCGGCGCGGTGATCGTGAAGCAGGGAAAAATCATCGGCGAGGGGTGGAACTGCGTCACCTCGACCAACGACCCCACGGCGCATGCCGAAATGGTGGCAATACGCGCGGCGACCGCCGCCATCAAAGACTTCAAGCTTGAAGGCTGCGATATTTACACAAGTTGCGAGCCCTGCCCGATGTGCCTTTCCGCCATCTACTGGGCGCGGCTCGATAAAGTTTTCTACGCCAATATGCGCGAAGACGCGGAACGCATCGGGTTTGACGACGCGTTCCTTTACCGCGAAGTGGCGCTGCCGGAAAACAAGCGCGCGCTGCCGGTTTTCCGGCTGTTGCGCGAAGAAGCGAAAATCGTTTTCGACAGCTGGATGAAAAAACAGGACAAGACGGCATATTGATTTTCTTTTTTTTTAATTTAACGGGGGATGTGCGATGAAATGTGAAATTCTGGGCGACAGTGCTTTTCCGCTGCTGCGCGTGACTTTCGGGCAGGGCGAAAGCATCAAGGCTGAATCAGGCGCGATGGTCGCCATGTCCACCAACGTGAAAATGAGCGGCAAGATGGACGGCGGCCTTTTGAAGGCGCTCGGCCGCAAGCTGCTTTCGAACGAGAGTTTTTTCATGCAGCAGCTCGAAGCCGAAAGCGGCCCGGGCTGGGCGCTGCTCGCGGCGGGTACGCCCGGCGAAATCGCGGCGATTGAACTGAAACAAGGCGATTCACTGTCGGTGCAAAAGGGCGGCTATCTTGCGGCCACGGCGGGCATCGAGGTTTCGACCAAGATGCAGGGGCTGTTCAAGGGCATGCTTTCCAACCAGGGTTTCTTCATCGTGAAAATCCACGGCGAAGGCACGGTGTTTCTCGCCACCTACGGCTCGATCTATCCGATGGTGCTGGGCGAGGGCGAACAGGTGCATATCGACAACGGCCATATCGTGGCGTGGGACAGCCACATGCCGTATGAAATCGTCAAGGGCGGCAAATCGCTGATGTCGTCGATGACTTCGGGCGAAGGGCTCGGCTGCCGCTTCACGGGGCCGGGCAAAGTGCTTATCCAGACGCGCAACCCGCAATCGCTGGTCGGCTGGCTGTTCCCCTTCTGGCCGGTGCAGACGGGCTCGCGTTAATTTGATTTTTTGAATTCACAAACGGGGTTACAAGACATGCGTCATTCCATCCTCACTTTCGCCCTTGCGGCTGTGGTTCTTTGCGGCACGGCGGGAGTTTCTGCCGCGCAAAAGCCCGTTGCTCCCGCGCCCCGCGCCGCCGCCGTTACACCGCCTGTCGCAGCACCTGTTGCTCCCGTGCCCGACGACGCGCCCGACGAAATCGTCGCGCCCGTTGTGCCGCTTGCGATGGCGCTGCCTGACCGCGTTGTGCGCCCCATGCGCGCCGTCGACCCCATGACGCTGCGCGCCGAAGGCTCGACCATCCGTCTCTGGGGCATCAAGCCCGCGCAGACGGCTGAGTCGCCGCTGGAACTCAAAGCCCTCGACCTCATGGACAAACTCATCCAGGAGCAGCAGGTCAACTGCAAGATCATGGGCGGCACGCGCGCCGAAATGACCGGCCGCTGCACCACCTCGACCAACCAGGATTTGTCGCTCGAGCTTTTGAAAAACGGCTATGTGGTCGTCGACCGCCGCCAGACCTATAACTCGGTCTTTGCGTCTGCGTATGAAAAGGAACAGGAAACCGCGCGCGTCGCCGGCAAGGGCGTCTGGGCGCTGGTCAAGGAAGAAGATCCCAACAAAACCGACGCGAGCGGCATGCCGAAATGGCTGCAGCCGCATATGGGGTTCCTTCTTCCCATGGCGCTTATTTTTGGCCCGTTCGGCGGCCTTGCGCTTGTGGGTCTTGTCATGTGGTACTGGCTGAAACGCATGGCGACCGTGCATGAACAGGAATCCGAACAGTCGAGCCGCAAGGAAGCCATGCTGCAAAACCGCGAGCGCCATGTGCTGATTTCCACCTTCGAAGGCGAGTTGACCGAGAACAAGAACAAGATCGAAGCGTTCCTCGTCATTTACGGCGACATGCTGCGCGGCTTGCAGGACTCAAACGAAGTGCCGAAATACCAGCAGGGCGGCGATATCGTGCAAAAGCACCCGACCTTCGGCCGCGCGGTGTTCGAGGCGAATGTCTCGAAACTGTCCTTGCTCGACATCAAACTCGCAGGACAGATTTCAAAACTCTATGCCGCGATGCCGAAGGAGCAGGAATACATCAACCTCGAACCTTCCGTGCCGCTTGAAACGGCGGTGAAGCTGGTGGAAAAGGTGCTGAAAGAAGCAGAAACCCTTGTGGAGCCGATCAACAACGTGATTTTGGGCCTGCAAGCCTCGACCGCCAAGAAAAAAGAAGCAGCGTCCGCAACAGCCTAAGCGGCCTTGCCTTTACGCGCTTCATCACGCGCGGTGCGGATGACGTCGGCGAACATTTTTTCGGTCAGCCGCCCTGTATTCACGTTGTAGCGCGAGCAATGATAGCTGTCGAGAAGCGTCACCGTATGCCCCAGCGCCTTTTTCGGCTTCAGAATGTGCTTCACATTATGCCCGAATTTATACCCCGCGACAGGCAAGCCCACCGCACGCAATATGCTGTTATGCGCCACGGTGCCAAGCGCGATGATAACCTTGAGCCGCTTCAGGCTCGTAAGCTCGCTCTCTAAAAACGGGCGGCAGTTGTTGATTTCTTCGCCCCCGGGCTTGTTCTCCGGCGGCACGCAGCGCACGGCATTGGTGATGCGCGCATCGATCAGCGCCAGCCCGTCATTGATGTGCTTGTTGTAATCGCCCTTCGCAAAGCCGTATTCCGCCAGCATCGGGTAAAGCGTGTCGCCCGCATAGTCGCCGGTGAAAGGCCGCCCCGTAAAATTCGCCCCGCGCAACCCGGGCGCAAGCCCCACAATCAGCAGCAGCGGGTCGGCATCGCCGAACGCCGGCACGGGCGCGTTGAACATCCCGGGGAATTGCTTGCGGTTGGCAACGCGAAAACCCGCCAGGCGCGGGCAGAGGTCGCAATCTTTACCGGGTGAAATGCAAGAGGCCATAAGTTGTTCCTTATGGCCTCTAGTGATATCAGTTTGACGCGAACTCTATCAAGCGCGGATTTTGCCGGTCGCGATGACTTCGGCAGCATCGGCATTTGCCGTCACGGGCGGGCGGTCTGCGCCCACGCGCTCGATGTATTCCATCAGGTCGACGAGGTCGACAAAATGGTCGGCCTGGCGGCGCA
>JAYUPV010000489.1:0-4308 GCA_043759865.1 Alphaproteobacteria bacterium
CCTAACCCCCTATTTTTGCTGGAAAACAGCTTAAACGCGCGGCTGTCCAAAATAGGGCGGGGCATTTCGCTGTTGCTTGTAACTCTGTGTAGCAAAATCGCGGCGGTTTGAGTATGCTCTTGGGCATAGTGCAGACATCAAGGGCCGTATTTTAACAAGAGCCCCAAACTCGAAAAGAACGACAGTGTCAAAGCCGGATACAGGACTGGAAAACCGTGTTGAGGCGATCCGCCGCTTCAACCGTATGTACATGCAGAAAATCGGCATTCTCGAAGAGCGCCTGTTTGGCAGCCCCTTTACTCCCGCCGAAGTGCGCGTGCTGAACGAAATCGCCTTCCAGAAAGAAACCACGGCCAGCGCCCTTGCGCGCGACCTCAAGATGGACAACGGCTACCTAAGCCGCATCCTTAATGGCTTCGAGAAAAAAGGGCTGATTACCAAGGTAAAATCGAAAGAGGACGCCCGCCAGTTCAGGATCGTGTTCACCAAAAAAGGCCAGAAGGCCAATGACGATGTCATGGACGAAGCGCAGAAGATCATGCTGAACATCGTGGCACCACTGCCGGTCGAGGACCAGATCCGCCTCGTCGCTGCCATGAGTACGATTGACTACATCGTCAACGAGACCGGGCATTTCGACGCGCAGCGCGTGCGCTCGCCCTTTACCTTGCGTCCGCACCGGCTCGGCGATATCGGCCGTATCATCCACACCTATGCCGTGCAGTTCGCGGCGGATTACGGCTGGAACCATGAATTCGAGGCCGAGCTGGCGATCAAGACCGCCGCCTTTATCCGCAACTATGACCCTGCGCGGGAACGCTGCTGGATCGCCGAAATCGACGGGCATCTGGTCGGTTCCGTTTTTCTCTCGCGCGTCACCGACGATATTTGCGAGGCGCTGCTGCCCTATGTCGCCCCCGAAGCACGCGGCATGGGCATCGGCTCGAATATCCTGAACGAAATCGTGCGTTTTTCCAAAGGCGCCGGTTACAAGAAAATGATTATGCGCACCGAAAGTGTGCTCGACTTCGCAGTCAGCATGTTCAAGTCGGCAGGCATGCATCTCGTCCGCGAAACACCGCACAAGCGCTTCGGCCGCGACAGCGTCGGGCAAGACTGGGAATTGAACCTTTAATCGACTAATCGACTTTTACGAATTCGGGCGCGGCGGCTTGGGCACGGTGAGTTTGTCCGGCACGGGCTTGTAGGGTTGCGTCAGATAGTCGAGGTCGATTTTCTCGCCGGTGAATTTGCGGTCGATGATCTGGCCATTCGACAGCGCGTCGAAATAGCGGATGGAGCTGATGAACGCGGCGGCCGCTTTTTTCAGGCCGGGGTCTTCTTCCAGCAATCCTTCCTCGTTCATCGCCATCGTCAGGTAGAAATAGCGGTTGCCGACCGGCATGGCGGCGGGGAAGGCCGAGTCGTTGCGGTGGTCGGCCTCTGACAACAAATCGTGCAGCCTGCCGAATGAATCCGCGTCCTGATGTGCGTCGAAAATGCGCTGGCCGCCACGCGCGATGGTGAAGGTGGTGGCATGCGCGTTGTCGCCGCCGACAGCGGCATTGATGGCGCGGGCATGGGCGACAATGGTCGCGGCCTCGGTCAGCAGGGCGCGATCGATGCCGCGCGACGCCAGCACTTTGAAGGCGTAAAGATCGGCATCGCTCTCGTTCGCGGTTTCATAGGCCAGCTTCTGCTGGTCGCCGTGACGTGCTTCATGCAGCATCACGAACTGGAATAGTACATGCCGCAGCTCTTCGCGGTCGCTGCGGAATTCGAGTTTTTTGCCATTCACGCCCGAAAAGTCGCCCATGAAGCGGTTGAGCGAAAAGTCGCCGGGCGGGCGGATGAAGTTGACGCGTTCAGAAGGCGCATCGTTGCTCGAAATCGAAAATGCGTCGAGCTTCGAGCCCGGCAGCATATCGGTAAAGCCCTTCAGCAGCATGTCGGTATAGAACAGGGGCGTCGCAAGCGAGAGGGAAATCAGACCGGAATGCTGTTCCTTCAGCGCTTCGTGCCACAGCATGCCTGTTGTACGGCCCGCAAGGTGGAAAGGGTAAAGCGGATTGAAGCGGTCGTAGACGCGGATTTCTTTGGTATGAAAATTTTGCGAGTAATCGGCGGAATACCCTTTCGCGGCCATGAAATCGTCCATTGGCGTGCTGACCATGTTTGGTGCGAATTGCAGGCCGGTCGAGACGGCGGCGGAGGTGCCGAAAATCAGCGCGAGGCGCTTGAGCAGCCTGCCGCGCTGGCTTTTGTTGACGGCTTTGCGCACATACTTGTTGTTGACGACTTCCTCCGGCACTTCGGGCGCAGGCGGCTTTGCCTTAAGGCCGAAGAGTTTGCGGATTTTGTTTTGAAGATTGTCGAACATGGACGACTCAAATCTGTGCGCTGTTTCCGGTGCAGGTAAATTACTCCCACAAAGCGCTTATGTCAATTCATAGGAAATCAATAGGTTATGCGCGAAGATTTGCCAGAATAGGCGTATGGTCCGATGCTTTTTCCTCAGCGCGCGGGCTGGCATCGATGAGGCAGCTTTCAAGTTTGTCGGCGGCTTGCGGTGAGCAGAGCAGGTGGTCGATGCGGATGCCGTTGTTGCGCGGCCACGCTCCGGCCTGATAATCCCAGAAAGTATATTGATGGTCTTCGTCATTGAAAGCGCGGAAGGCATCGGTATAGCCGAGATGTAGCAGCGTGCGCAGCTTTTTGCGGCTTTCGAGCAGGAAAAGTGCGTCGTCTTTCCAAGCGGCGGGGCTGTGGCAGTCGCGGTCTTCGGGGATTACGTTGTAATCGCCGCCGAGCACCACGGGAATTTGTTGTGCCAGCAGACTCTTCGCATGGGCAATGAGGCGGTCGCACCATTTCAGCTTGTAGGGGTATTTCTCGGTATCAACAGGGTTGCCGTTCGGAAGGTAAATGGAGGCCACACGGATGCCCTGCACCGTCGCTTCGATATAGCGCGACTGTTCGTCGCTGGCATCGCCGGGCAAACCCATTTTGACGTCGTCGATTTTCTTTTTTGAAAGGATGGCGACGCCGTTCCACGACTTTTGCCCAAATACGGCGAAGTCATAGCCTGCGGCCTTGAATTCCGCTGCAGGGAAACCTTCGGTGGGGCATTTCAATTCCTGCAGCAGCAAAACATCGGGTTGTTGCTTTTCAATCCACGCCAGCACATTGGGCAGGCGCATCTTGACGGAGTTGACGTTCCAGCTGGCGATTTTCATTTGGTTCAGGCTTCGGTTTCCTTGGCATCGAGAACGTCTGTCGTTTCCACGTCTGCCTTCTCCGTTTCGTGGTGCTTTTCGCCCACTTTCTGAGCTGTGTAAAGCACGAGCGAGCAGCCGAGGGGGAAAATGATTTCGTT
The DNA here is from genome assembly GCA_043759865.1 of Alphaproteobacteria bacterium. Lineage (GTDB taxonomy): Bacteria > Pseudomonadota > Alphaproteobacteria > Micavibrionales > UBA2020 > JAPWJZ01. The sequence goes on from JAYUPV010000489.1 coordinate 3,377, forward strand.
GATGCAGCGGGTGATAATGCCCGCGACGGGTATCGGGTCTTTCGCCATCGTGACCATCAGGTAAACGATGCCGCCTCCGAAGATAATGCCGATGCAAAGCCCCGCGATCACATGCCCCTTCAGCCCTACTTTTGTTTTCTTGCCGAGAAGTCCGATGCAAAGCCCGAGCACCGCGTATTCAAGCCCCTTGATTCCAGCAAGCAGGAAAGGCGAGGGGCCTGCTGCCGCGACTTGCCCTGCGATGGACAATGCCTGCGACACGCTTTTATGTGCGATTTTGGCGACGTAGAAAGCAACCGGCGCGGCGATCAGGCCGCCGATACCTATGACTTGCGGGCGCATTTTTCCCGCAGCCATACCGACTGCCACGCCCGAGCAGACGAGCGTCGACCATGAAATTTTTTGTACTGTATCGGCGATGATGGTCTGGATGCCCGGCACCGTGCCGTAAAACGCAGCAACCGCCAGCAGCAGTAACTGCATTACAAGGCCAAGCCCGACCGAAAGCCAAGCGGCCTTGATAAGTGTTTTGGAAATGTTATGGCGGTCGATGATGGAAGTCATGGCGTCTCGCGTCTCAGGGGTTTTCAATTTCCTTGCGGAGAAGGGCGATGTCGGCATTGACCTTCTTTTGCAGGGCGACATAGGCGGGTGTGAACTTGGCGATGATTTCCTCGGGGTCGTCGGGGATTTTGTCGTCAATCGGCGTGTCGCCCACGCCCGGCTGGAAAAAGGCGAGCGAAACAAAGCGAAGTCCCGCCTCGCGCACTTCTTCCGGCGTTTGTGCAGCCTTGCAGCCCGTTGACAGCAGTGCCTTCATTTCGGCGCGGGGCAGGGGGAGCGATTTTTCATCGAGGATATAGTTGCGATATTTTTCCAGCAACGCGTCATAGGTTTCCAGCACACCCATTTCGACGGGCGCGTCTTCTTCG
>JAYUPV010000490.1:0-2053 GCA_043759865.1 Alphaproteobacteria bacterium
AGCCTCCGCCAGCCCATCCGACAATCCCGCCAGCAGCAGCGCATGGCGCAGGCGCGTGATGAAATTCTCGAACGGCTTGTGCGCGATAGTAAAATGCGAAAGCCCCTGCAAAAAAATGGGGTCGCGCAGATTTTGGTCAGCCGCATCGGGCAGCGGCGCATCGGTTTGCGGATTGTAATAAGCCCCCAGCAGCCCCGCCATACGGACATGCCAGTCGCGGCTCGTCATCTCCACACACGTCATAGCGTCCCTCCCCCTGTACTCAAGTCTAAATCAAAATTCAGGCGAGGTCAGGAGTTGAGCGGCCTGCGGTTCATGGCTGTAATCTTTCTGCCCCTTGAGGTGTATTATGTATATCTCCGTCACCGCAGGCACGCAAGCGGCTTCGCACAAGAACCGGTAAAACCACAGAATTTCAGCGCGTTAAAACCCCTCTGGCGCGGGGCGCGGGGGGTGGTATAAATATCCAGCCAATTTTTCAAAGGAGATTTCTCATGGGGCAGCCTCAGATGAAACCGCAAGCGCATTCCGGACTGGTGAACCACAACGTCAAGGTCCATCCCGAAAAAGACCTGCTGAAAAAGCATGACCAGCTGGCGTGGAAAATGGCCGAAGTGGCGCAGGACCCCGTTGCGGTCGATGACGAAACGACCGACATGATCATCAACCGCATCATCGATAACGCATCGGTGGCGCTTGCTTCCGTCAACCGCGGGCCTGTCACCACGGCGCGCGCGCAGGCGCTCGACCACCCCCGCAGCAGCAAGCGCGGCGCGACGGTTTTCGGCGTTTCATCGAAACAGCAATTCAGCGCCGAATGGGCGACATGGGCGAACGGCACCGCAGTGCGCGAGCTTGATTTCCACGACACCTTCCTCGCGGCTGATTACTCGCACCCCGCCGACAACATTCCCGCCATCCTCGCCGTTGCACAACAGCAGGGCAAAGATGGTAAAGCGCTGCTGCGCGGCCTTGCAACGGGCTATGAGCTGCATGTGAACCTTGTGAAGGCGATTTGCCTGCACAAACATAAAATCGACCATATCGCGCATCTCGCGCCCGCTGCTGCCGCAGGTATCTGCACGCTGATGGGCCTTGATACCGACACGACTTACCAGAGCATTCAGCAAGCGCTGCATGTTTCCTGCACCACGCGCCAGTCGCGCAAGGGGCAGATTTCAAGCTGGAAAGCCTTTGCTCCCGCACACGCCGGCACGCTTGCCGGTGAAGCGGTCGACCGCTGCATGCGCGGCGAGGGCGCGCCTTCGCCGATTTACGAAGGCGAAGACAGCGTGATTGCCTGGATGCTCGACGGCAAGGACGCGAATTACAACGTGCCGCTGCCCGGCAAAGGCCAGCCGAAACGCGCCATCCTCGAAACCTACACGAAAGAGCACTCGGCGGAATACCAGTCTCAGGCGCTCATCGATCTCGCCGCGCGCATGGGCAAGCAGGTGAAGGACTGGAGCCGCGTGAAGGACGTTCTCATCCACACTTCGCACCACACGCACTATGTTATCGGCACCGGCGCGAACGATCCGCAGAAAATGGACCCGACGGCGAGCCGCGAGACACTCGACCATTCCATCATGTACATCTTCGCGGTCGCGCTGCAGGACGGCACATGGCACCATGTGAAGTCATATGAACCCGCCCGCGCGCAACGCCCCGACACCGTGGCGCTGTGGAAGAAAATCCGCACCGTCGAGGACAAGAGCTGGACGGAGCGTTACCACTCGCCCGACCCGAACGTGAAAGCGTTTGGCGGCAAGGTCGAAATCACGCTGGAAGACGGCACGAAAATTATCGACGAGCTGGGCGTGGCGAACGCGCACCCCTTCGGCGCAAAGCCCTTCGCCCGCGCAGATTATATGCGGAAGTTCATGACGCTGACCGAAGGCATTGTGGACGCAGCCGAACAAAAACGCTTCCTTGATGTCGTGCAGCGCCTGCCGAACATTTCGGCGGATGACCTGTTCGGCCTGAACGTCGAAATTCCCGCCGCGAATTTGAAAGTCGGGAAAAAGGGTTTGTTCTAATCCCTTGCCGTCAT
>JAYUPV010000491.1:0-3645 GCA_043759865.1 Alphaproteobacteria bacterium
ATGTACGAATTCCTCGATCGCCTGATCACCATCGCCATGCCCCGCATCCGCGACTTCCGCGGCGTGTCGGACAAGAGCTTTGATGGTAACGGCAACTACGCCCTCGGCATCAAGGAACAGATCATTTTCCCCGAGATCAACTTCGACAAGGTCGATGCGATCCGCGGCATGGACATCATCATTTGCACGACAGCAAAGACCGATGATGAAGCGAAATCACTGCTGAAGGGTTTCTCGATGCCCTTCCGCCTCCGTTAAGAAAAGGACGCACCAGACAATGGCAAAACTTAGCTCTGTCAATAAAAACAACCGCCGCAAGAAGATGGTGAAGAAGTACGCCGTCAAGTGGGCGACCTTGAAAGCCATCGCGGCTGACCTGTCGCGCCCGGCTGACGAACGCTTCGCAGCCCGCCTGAAAATGGCGAAACTGCCGCGCAACTCGCATCCTACACGTGTCCGCAACCGTTGTGCCCTCACGGGCCGCGCGCGCGGTAACTACCGTAAATTCGGCATCTCGCGTCTCATGCTGCGCGAACTTGCCTCGCAGGGGCTCATCCCCGGCGTTACGAAATCCAGCTGGTAAGAAGAGGGAAGGAGTAAAATAAAATGTCAATGAACGATCCCCTCAGCGATCTGCTCACACGCATCCGCAACGGTCAGGCAGCGCGCCTCTCCGAAGTGAAAAGCCCCGCGTCGAAACTCCGCACGAACGTGCTGGAAGTTCTGAAGCGCGAAGGTTACATCCGCGACTATTCGGTGTCCCAACAGGACAACGGCATCGCCCAGCTCTCCGTCGAGCTGAAATATTCGGAAGGCCAGCCCGTGATCAAGGAAATCACGCGCGTGTCCAAGCCGGGCCGCCGCGTTTACTCGCAAACAAAAGATATTCCCAGGTTCTATAACGGCCTTGGCATCTCGATCCTCTCCACGCCGCGCGGCGTGCTGTCCGACAAGGAAGCACGCGAAGCGAACGTTGGCGGGGAAGTCCTCTGCCGCGTCTTCTAAGGTTAGGTGAAATAACATGTCACGTATTGCAAAACACCCCATCAAGCTGCCGAGCGGCGTCGAAGCCAAACTCGCCGGGAAAAAGCTCAGCATCAAGGGCAAAAAGGGCGAACTCGCCATCACCGTGTCGAACGACATCAAGGCCGAAGTTAAAGACGGCGCTGTTGTTCTTGGCAAGGCGACCGAATCCCGCCACGCCGGCGCGATGTGGGGCACGACCGCCTCGCTCGTTCGCGGCATGATCAAGGGCGTGACCGACGGTTACATGAAGCGCCTCATCATCGAGGGCGTCGGTTTCCGCGCCGCGCTGCAGGGCAAAGACCTTGTGCTGCAAATCGGCTTTTCGCATGAAGTGCGCTTCAAGGTGCCGACCGGCATCGAAGTGAAAGTGCCGAAGCAGACCGAAATCGAGATCTACGGCATCGACAAGCAAAAAGTCGGCCAGGTGGCCGCAGAGCTCTTCCTGATGAAGCGCCCCGAGCCGTACAAAGGCAAAGGCATCAACTACGAAGGCCGCCGCATCCGCCGCAAAGAAGGCAAGAAGAAGTAATTGAAGGAATAAACGACAATGGCATACGCAACATCGAAACAGCGCCGCTCCTGGCGGGTACGCAAAGTGGTGAAGAAGTCGGCGGAAAAGAACGGCCGCCCGCGTCTCTCCGTGCACCGCTCCGGCCAGCACATCTACGCGCAGATCATCGACGACACGAAAGGCGTGACGCTCGCAGCGGCATCCTCCGTCGAGGCAGACGTGAAAAAAGGCGTGAAAAGCACGGCAACCAAGGAAGCAGCGACTGCGGTCGGCAAACTTGTCGCCGAGCGCGCGAAAAAAGCAGGCGTGGAACAAGTCGCATTCGATCGCGGCAGCCGTGCCTATCATGGTCGCGTCAAGGCTCTCGCGGATGCAGCCCGCGAAGCCGGTTTGAGTTTTTAATCGAAGGAAAAATGGACAATGGCAACACCTGAAAGAGCCCCCAAAGGCGAAGGCCGTCAATCCCGCGAAGGCGGCGGCGGTGGACGTGACCGCAAAGGCGGACGTGACCGCGACAAGAAAGACGGCGCAGACCGCGAAGCGGGCGAACTCGTCGAACGTTTGGTCGCAATCAACCGCGTCGCCAAAGTCGTCAAGGGCGGTCGCCGTTTCGGCTTCGCAGCTCTCGTCGTTGTCGGTGACGGCCGCGGCCGCATTGGCGTTGGCGCAGGCAAAGCGCGCGAAGTGCCGGAAGCAATCAAGAAAGCGACTGACCAGGCAAAACGCCGCATGGTCCGCGTTCCCCTGCGCGATGGCCGCACGATCCACCATGACGTCGAAGCACGCTTCGGCGCAGGTCTCGTCCGTCTCCGCACGGCGGAAGCCGGTACCGGCATCATCGCGGGCGGCCCTCTTCGCGCCGTCTTCGAAGTCGTCGGCATTCAGGACGTCGTTGCGAAATCAATCGGCTCCTCGAACCCCTACAACATGGTGAAGGCCGCTCTTGAAGCCTTCAAGAAAATGGAAAGCCCCCGCATGGTGGCTGGCCGCCGCGGTCGCCGCGTGAACGAAGTGCTCGGCCGCAAGGGCGACGCAAAGGAGAAGTCTGATGAGTGAGACAAAAAAACCCGCAGCCGCTAAAAAAGCAGCTCCCGCGAAGAAGGCAGCTTCTTCGGGCAAGAAAATAAAAGTCACGCAGACCGGCTCCATCATCGGCCGCATCAAGAAACAGGAACAGACGCTTATCGGCCTCGGCCTCAACAAGCGTCACCGTTCCAAAATTCTTGTCGACAGCCCGGAAGTGCGCGGCATGATCACCGCCGTGAAACACCTCGTCAAAGTCGAAGACGCGGCATAAGGAATTTAAGGAAGCAAAGTCATGAAACTCAACCAACTCAGAGACAATCCCGGCGCCCGCCAGACGCGTATTCTCGTCGGTCGCGGTATCGGTTCCGGCAAAGGCAAAACAGCCGGCCGCGGCGTGAAGGGCCAGAAAGCCCGTACCGGCGTCGCCGTCAAAGGCTTCGAAGGCGGTCAGTCCCCCTTGCTCCGCCGTATGCCCAAACGCGGTTTCAACAATTACGAACACGCATACCACTACGCAGTTGTATCGCTGAACGTCATTCAGAGCGCGCTTGATTCCAAAAAACTCAAAGGCGACAAAATCGACGCCAAAGCCCTCGTCGAAGCTGGCTTCATCGCCAACGCGTGGGACGGCCTCAAGCTCGTCGGCAACGCCGGCCTGAAATCCAAAGCGAACATCACGGTCACGAAGGCAACTGCCGGCGCGATCAAGGCTGTTGAAAAAGCCGGCGGCAAAGTCGAAGTGCTGCCCGCAAAAATAAACAAGCTGCTGAAACCGAAAAAAGCAGCCGCCGCGAAAAAATAATTTCGCACGCAAAAAATAATTCGAAAAAAATCCCCGCCATTTTGTGCGGGGATTTTTTTGTGTGCGAAAATTTTCGGGTGAGAAAAACCGGTGAAAGTATGATGTGCATTTTTGCATAGGGGAAACGCTCAATCATTTTTCATAATGCGAATTAGGGCGGTACGGGGAGGGTAAGGGGTTGAGGGGGAAGGGGGTTTTTTAGGGGGTGAAATATGTGCGGCGGTAGTTGCAGGGTGTTTCGGGGTGAGTGCGCGGATTTACATGCGGTATGCAGAGCAAA
>JAYUPV010000492.1:0-7721 GCA_043759865.1 Alphaproteobacteria bacterium
AGAAAGACGGGCCAAAATTTTTGCGCTCGAATTTTCCGTGGCAGGACCTCGAAAAAAATTTGGCATGGGAACACTCGACCTCTGCCGGAACATATGTGTGCAACAACGTCATGTACAATCTCGCCGCCTGGGCGCGGGACGAGGGCAAGACGTCGGGGTTCATCCACATTCCGCTTTTGAAATCGCAAGGCGCAGATCCTGCTTTCGGCAAAAATTCCGCGCGGATGGACGACGCGCTGGCGGACAAAAGTTTCAGCCGCATCATCGAATTTTCGCTGGAGGCTCTTGCGCCGAAACCGGCAGCGGCAAAGCCCGCACCCGATTTCCGCAAGAAATTCCCGCCGCCCCGCCTGCCGGGCGGGCCAGCGGCGGCCTGATTTTCCTTTTAATTCAAATGGCTAACGGGTAGTTATTTTCCCGGAAAAAGTATTTTACATAGACATTCAACTGGCCTATATTCCCCCCAAGCCAAGTGCATTTTGATGACAGCGCGGTTTTAGCCTCGATACTGTTTCCCGCCTGCCGGTACTTTCCGCACGAGCTGCAAAACAGCCACGTTTCGTTTTTAGAAAGCCTTTCGTCACCTGACGAAGGCGTGCGCTCTGTGCAGGGCAAAGAAGGAGAGAGAAAATGCGCCAAGTGAAAAAAGAAGACGCGATCCGCGAATACGGTGTTCACTACGTTCCCTCCCTCGACGGGTTCGGGTTCGACCTGCACAGCGAAAGAGCTCCGGTGGAGCCGCGCGACGCGCTGGCGAAAAAACTGGAGAAACTGTCGGAGTCCCCTTTCGACGGCACGATACACATGATTGAGAAACTGGGCGCTCCCACGCAGGATTTCCATTTCAAGGACCTGCAGGATGTGCATCAGCGCTATGAAACCGAAAAGCGCGCGGGTTACCAGCAGACGTTCGAGGCGCTCGGCGAGACGATGACCGACCCCGCAAACGTGGCGCTGCTGGAAAAGGCGGCAAAGTCGGAAAAGACCGAACAGCAAAGGCTCAAAGCGGCTTTTGAAAAAGCCTATGAAAAGCTGGTCGGCCTCGAGGCGTTTCTCTCGTCCCGCCTTTCGTTCAAGGTCGGCATCACATACCTCGACGACGTCGTTACCCTGCCCGATACCATCGCGCAGGCAGGCGACACCGTTTATGTGGTGAAGGACGACGGCAAAGCCATCCCGTCCCTCGTCGAAGGCATTATCGTCAAGCGCGAGTTCAGCAGTTCGTTCTGGGGCAAGATCGATTTCGCCGCGCATTACGAGATTGATGCCGGCGATCCGCCCCCCGGCCCGAACGCGCGCATTGACAAGACGTATGTCAGCTTTAGCGAAGGCTCGCCGAAGGCCCCCGCAGGCGGCGTTGCTGGCGGTCTCGACAAGATCGCCTTCAACACCAAAGCCGCCGCCGAGAAGCATATCGGCAACGCGCTGGACGCGCGCGAAACCGAGCTGAAGGCGCAGATGAAACAGATCCGCACAGTGCGCAAGCAGCTCGGCAAGAACACCCCCTGACCGGGCTTATGTATAAGGCCTCCCGTCTGCCATTTCAGACGGTTTGTGCACTGCAGCAGATAAATCTCTCCCCAGCAGGACAGCCCCTCCGTTTGCGCGGAGGAAACGGCGTGGCCCGCCTGTAAACCGTTGTTTTAAAAGCTCCCGCGCCATTATCATCTCTACAGAACAAAACAGCGGCTTTTAGGAGAATCACGATGAACGCAGCAATGAACACCATGCAACCGATGATGAACAACATGCAGCAACCCATGATGATGCCGATGAACGGCATGATGATGAACCCGATGATGATGCAAGGCATGCAGGGCATGCCCATGATGGGCGGCATGATGCCCATGAACGGCATGATGATGAACCCGATGATGGGCATGATGAACATGATGCAAGGCATGCCCATGATGATGTGCAAAATGAAATGCACCATGACGGCAACCGGCATGACCTGCGAAATGATGCCGATGGACGCCGCTTCCAAAGAAATGTTCATGGAATGCTGCAAGCGAATGAACACCATGATGATGGGCGGCATGCCCATGATGATGGGCTGCGGCGGCATGATGATGATGATGTGCGGCGCGTAACTGCCCGCTAAACTGCCAATAAAAAAAGCCACCCGAGGTTTTCACCCGGGTGGCTTTTTTCTGTGTGCAAGCGGGAAGGTTACCCGCCGATAGTTTCAGTATAAGTCATGACCAGATACAGCACCGCATCGGTGGTGCCGAGATTTTTGTAGTGGTGGGCGACATCGGCCTTGAACAATATCGCGTCGCCTTCGCTGAGTGACTGGTTGGCCTCGCCCTCAAGCGCGATTTCGACCACGCCCTTTGCGACGAAAAGATTTTCGTATGTACCGTGCGCGTGCGCTTCGGCGGTTTCGGTGTGGCCGGGGCTGATACGCAGCTCGTAAAATTCTACTTTGCGTTCCTCGTCAAAGGGAAATAGCGCGCGCGAGCTGAAACTGCCGTCGCTTGATTCAAGAACCTTGGCTTCTTTTTTCCGCAGCACCACGGGGCCGGTCGCGCCGGCGCTTGCGATCAGCGTGGCAAAGGGCACCTGCAGCGCATTGGCCACCTTCCACAGCACGCCGATGCTCGGCACGCTCTTGGCGGTCTCTATCTGCCCCAGCATGGCGCGGCTGACGCCGGACAGCTTGGCAAGGCGTTCCAGCGAATGCCCGCGCTTGGTGCGCAGGCGGCGCAGGTTCGCGCCGACAAGTGCGGATAACTCTTCCGTCGATTCAAGGGAGGAGACGCTATCAAGCGCGTCGCTGTCGGGTGGTTCGGGTGTTTTGTCGAGGGGGCGGTTCATTAGAAACCAGAGGAAACGTACATTCCCGGAAAATAGACCCAGTAAACAGGCCAGACAAACGGAGAAGCTGCAAGGGGAGCGGTTTGTTGTTCGGCAGCCGGTTCAGGCTGGCTCTGCGGAACAACGGCCAGAGGGCGGCGCGTGTTGCGGAATTGGGCGAAATCCAGAATTTTTGCTGTGTTTTCAGACATTTGACACCTAGATTTTGCTGTTTTCCGGAACTGAAATATCGCGACTCGCGTCTGCTAAAGGCTCACTTCCTCTAATATAACAGACAAACATCTGTTTTGCAAAGCGGAAATTCCGTTCAAGAAGAAATCTAGAGAAATCAGTGGCTTAAAAAACACTTACGGTTTCGGCCGTCTCGCAAAGGCCTTCGCGCCTGCATAAACCGCCTTGTCACCCAGCGCTTCTTCAATCCGCATCATCTCGTTGTATTTCGCGATGCGTTCGCCGCGCGCGGGGGCGCCGGTTTTTATCTGGCCTGAGCCGACGGCCACGGCAAGGTCGCCGATGAAGTCGTCGGGCGTTTCGCCGGAACGGTGGCTCAAGACCACGCCATACCCCGCCGCCTTTGACAGCGCGACGGCGTTCAGCGCTTCAGTCAGCGTGCCGATCTGGTTGACCTTGATGAGCGAGGCGTTGCCGACTTTATCTTCGATGGCCTTCGCGATGATTTTCGGGTTGGTGACAAAGGCGTCGTCGCCGACGATTTGCAATTTATCGCCCATCACGGCGGTCTGCTTCGCCCAGCCAGCCCAGTCCTGTTCGCCAAGGCCGTCTTCGATGGACAGGATGGGATATTTTTTCATCCACTCGGTGTACATTTTTATCATGTCGTCGGTGGTGTGTTCGCTCTTGTCGGATTTTTTGAAAACATATTTGCCGTCTTTGAAAAACTCGCTGGCGGCGGGGTCGAGGGCAATGACGATATCGACGCCCGGTTTATAGCCCGCCGCCTCGATGGCGCGGACGATGTATTTCAGCGGTTCTTCGTTGTCCTTCAGGTTCGGCGCAAAGCCGCCTTCGTCGCCCACGCCGGTTGCGAGGCCCTCGGATTTCAAAATCTTTTTAAGCGCCGCATAAACTTCGCTGCCCATGCGCACGGCTTCGCGGAAGGTGGGCGCGCCGATGGGGGCGATCATGTATTCCTGAAAGTCGACGTTGTTGTCGGCATGCGCGCCGCCGTTCAGCACGTTAAACATCGGCACCGGCAGCTCGACCGCCGCTTTGCCGACAAGACGCTCGGCGATGTATTCATGCAGGGGCAGTTTCAAACTGGCGGCCGAAGCACGCGCAACGGCGAGTGATACGCCGAGGATGGCATTCGCGCCAAGGCGGCCTTTGTTCTCCGTGCCATCAAGCGCGATAAGTTTTTCGTCGAGGCCTTTCTGGTCGAACGGGTCGAAGCCTTTCACCGCTGCCTGTATCTCGCCATTCACGTTGCCGATGGCTTTCAGCACGCCCTTGCCGCCGTATCGTGCCTTGTCGCCGTCGCGCAGTTCAACCGCTTCCTGCGAACCTGTGGACGCACCCGAGGGCACAGCCGCGCGACCGAAGCTGCCGTCGCTTAAAGTCACATCGACTTCGACGGTTGGGTTTCCTCTTGAGTCCAGAATTTCACGGGCGAAAACTTTTGCGATGGAGGTTTTAACAGGCGAGGTCATTCAAATCCTTATGCGTTAATTTATCCTTAACTAAATCCTCACACGGTAAAGATATCCCGTCAACCAAAGTATATATTATCGTTATAATTCAGGTGTTTAAAATATGCTCAAAATGTTTCTAAGTCGAATATTCCCGCTTTGATTCTATCGTGTAAACGCCCGATCAAGAAAAATAGTCAATAAATTCAGACACCTAATCTATTTTCGATAAAAAAGCTCTTGTTTATCCGGCCCGTTCCTGTTATCTCTATCCGCGAGTTGTGAAGACCAACTCTTTTCATGTGCAGGCCAGCCGCAAGTCGGCAGCCGCCGTATCGAAAAGATACGATAACGAAATCCTTCCTCGTTTGCGTCTGAGTAAGAGTTACCTGCCCAAGGGGCGGATTTTAACTCTTTTCACTCAAAAAAAATCCGCGTCAGGGTGACGCGGGTTGAACGCATACATTTGAAAGATAGAACCATGGAAAACTTTTACGCACTGGGCCTGCCCCAGCCGCTGCTCCTCGCCCTCGAAAAAATGAAATTCGACAAGCCCACGCCCATTCAGGCGCAGGCCATTCCCCCCGCGCTCGAAGGCCGCGACATTCTCGGCTCCGCGCAGACCGGCACCGGCAAGACCGCCGCTTTCGTCATCCCCATGCTTGTGAAACTGATGGGCGCAAAACCCGTGCATGAAAAAGCACATGGTGGACAAGACAAAAACAACTTCCATTCAGGACCGCAAAATTCAACCGCCCTCATCATGACCCCCACGCGCGAACTTGCCATGCAGGTTCTGGAAGCGGCGGAACTGATGTTATCGCAGTCACGCCATATCAAGACCGCGCTGCTCATCGGCGGTTCTTCGATGGGCAAGCAGCTGCAACAGCTGCGCAACAAGCCCCGTGTCATCGTCGGCACGCCCGGCCGTATCAACGACCATTTGCAGCAAGGCACGCTCAACCTCTCGATGGCCGATTTCCTCGTTCTCGACGAAACCGACCGCATGCTCGACATGGGCTTTGGCCCCCAAATTGACCGCGTGGTCAAGAAAATGCCGAAAGTGCGTCAGACTTTGCTGTTCTCCGCCACGCTGCCCGCGCATATCGTGAAGATCGCCGCGCAGTACCTGAACAATCCCGTGCGTGTCGCCGTCGGTTCCCTCAACCAGCCGATTAAAAAGATTCAACAGGAATTGGTGCGCGTACAGGTCGCAGACAAGTATAACGCGTTGCAAAAAGAACTCCGCGCCCGCACCGGCTCGATTTTGATTTTCGTGAAAACCAAGCGCGGCGCAGACCGCATGGCGATCAAGCTGAACGCCGAACTAGGCGGTCAGGCCATCGCCATTCACGGCAACCTGAACCAGAACCAGCGTAACCGCGTTATCCAGGCTTTCCGCGACCAGAAACACCGCATCATGGTGGCGACCGACGTCGCAGCGCGCGGGCTTGATATTCCGCACATCGAACACGTCATCTGCTACGACCTGCCGCAAGTGGCCGAAGACTACATCCACCGCATCGGCCGCACCGCGCGTAACGGTCAGGAAGGCGCTGCCGTCTGCTTTATCACGCCGGAAGACAACGATATGTGGCGCGACATCCACATGCTCTTGAACCCCGACGAAAAAGGCATGCCGAAAGACGCTTTCCCCGGCGCCGCGCCCGCGAACCGCAACAAAGGCATGCCGCAGCGCAAGCGCGACAACCACAACCGCACGGGCTTCCAGCACCGCAGCCGCTCCAGCGGCGGCATCCGCTCGGAATACCGCGACAGCCGTCCGGCAAATACGGATGGCGGCGAGCAGCGCCGTGACAATTCCGGCGGCGAACGCCGTGAAGGTAACTTCGAACGCCGCGAACGCCCCAACACCGGCGGCGAACACCGCTCGAATAACGGCGGCAACCGCGACCGCAATAACTCTGAACGCCGTGACGGTCAGGGCGGCGGGTTCAAGCCGCGCTTTGCTGGCGAAAACAAGCCGCGTTCTACCGAAGAACGCGGGCCGCGCAGTGGCGGCTTCAAGCCGAGTCCGGGTGGCGAGCGCCGCGCGGGTTCGGGCGAGGCTTTCACCGGCGCAGGCCGTTCGGAAGAACGCAAGCCGATGAAACGCGGCAAGAAGTACTAATCAATAAACTTTCGCCATGCCGGACTTGTTCCGGCATTCAAGAGCGCGTCCGCGCGTCATGTGACTCAAGTCATATGACGCGCTGACATGCTTTTTGGATACCGCAATAAATGCGGGGTGGTAATAATGTAGGCGCTTATTCGTGCCGATGATATCGCGCCCTGTCTCGCGCGGATGTTTGGGAAAAATGTGGTCGAAGGTGCGGGTGCGCCGTCCGGTTCCTAGCTGCCGCCGCCGCCACAGCAGATGCGCCCGCCGCCGTCGCCCCCGAAGGGTATGAAGGGGGTGTTGGGCGGAATGGTGTCGAGGGGCAGGGAACGCATGCGCAGGCTGTAACCGCCGCGATTTTTCATGAACTCCTTGAATTTCTTGCGCAGGAATTTCTGCTGCGCCTTATTTTGCGAGACGAGCTTTAAAATGGCATCCCAGTCTTTCATTTTGACGAGCTCTTTCAGCTCCTTTATCTCCGCGTCGGAAAAGGGCAGGGCCTCGCCGGGGCCGTCGCCTTCGCCAAGTGTCGTGCCTTCGCCGGGCTCGAGATCCGTGCTGCCGCCGCCGTTCAGGATTTTTATCAGGCCTTTTTGCAGGAACACCTTGAACGCGTGCCCCGGCATGCCGCCGAACAGCCATGTGCCGCGCACGCCGATGCTGCCGTAATTCGTGCTGATACGCACAGAGGGTTCCGGTTGTTTCGTCATTAATCCGCTCAGGTAACTGAATGCGCCGTCGAAGATGTTGTAAGAAGCCTTGTTGCCTTCCTTCTTCTCCTCGTCGAAAACATATTCGGTGACGGAGAATTTCGCCTTGGCACCGAGGGTGACTTGCGTGTCGTCGATGAACAGGATGAACATTCTGGATTTCGCGGCGGTCTCGATCAGGTCTTTCTGGTAGATATACATTTTCGCGGCGGCGGCGGTTTTTGTGCCGTCATGCGTCACCGTCGCCTTGCCCTCGACGGCGAGGATGGTGCCGATGATGCCGGGTTCTTCCTCCGCCCGCGCGGCTGCAGGGCCCGCCAGCAGGAAAAAGGCGAGGAGGGGGATGAACATGAATTTCGGCATTGAAATACTCTTTCGTTCGGTTATCCGCCATCCTAAGCATTTGCACAGAAAATGGAAAGATGG
>JAYUPV010000493.1:0-2919 GCA_043759865.1 Alphaproteobacteria bacterium
GGAAATTTTTCCGCGCATTTCCGAGCCCGCAATAAATCCGCCATGCGTAACCACAAGCCGTATAAGACCCTGCACAGGCTCGATGTCGAAGCTCACGCGCGAGACGTCTTTTGTATCGCCCGGGTCAGCCCAGCTGATAACAAGCCGCTTCGGCGGCGTGCATTCCAGCACTTCGCCTTCGCAATACACATCCTTGCCGGTGGCACCGACATGCTGCCATTTCGAGCCTTTCTTCCAGTCGGAAAAATTGCCGTTGCCGCCCCAGTACTGGCGTGCGAATTCGGGATTGGTAATGGCCGACCATAGTTTTTCGGGCGTGGTCTTGATATAGGTGGTGTAAACGAAATCGGAATTACTCATTTTCTTTCTCCTCCAGGGCTTGTTTCAAATTTTGCAGCGCCGCCACGCGTTCCCGTTCGAACTTCCCGATCCAGCGTGTATAAATGTCGCTGATCGGCATCGGGTTCAGGTGGTGCAGTTTTTCGCGGCCTTGTTTTTTCGTGACCACAAGGTTCGCCTCTTCCAGCAAGGCAAGGTGCTTGGTAACGGCCTGCCGGCTCATGTCGTGTCCTTCGCACATCTCGCCGAGCGTCAGCCCGCTTTTTTTTCGCAGCCTGTCGAGCAGGTTGCGACGGCTGGCATCGGCAAGGGCCTTGAACACTTTGTCTTCGTCGGCAATCATACATCCATTATATGCAACCAAATGGTTGCCTGTCAAGATATAATTTTTATACTGGAAATAACAGGCTTTTCATCAGGGCAGGGGCGGGGCGGGCGGCAAAGCGGGGTCGATACCGGCGGCGGGCTTGAATCTCCCGGGCATTTCGAACATGCCGGGTTTCGCGCCATGCGCCAGCAGCGTCGTGATCACGTTCTCGAACATGTCGAGGCGGCTTGCGGCCTTGTTGACGAAATGCTTGAGCGTGAATTTCGAGGTTTCCTTGCGCTCGAGGTCGGTCTGGTAATAAGCGTGGCTCAAAATCGCGTAATCGAGCGCCGTATGCCCAGCGTCGTCCTTGGCATGCACGCTCGCGCCTTTTTCAATCAGCAGGTTCACGATGTCGGTCGAGCCGAGCAGGCAGGCAGCATGCAGCGGCGTTGCGCCCACGCCATAGGGCACGCTTGCGGTCATGTTGGAAATAAAACCGCGCCCTGTGGTGCGCGCATGGATATCGGCACCTTCGCGCAGCATCTGTGTCACGTCGCCGATGTTGTTGGATTCGACTGCATTGAAAAAGAGGTTTGTGCCGTGGCGGTTGGGCTGGTTGATGGCGGCTTTGCGCTCGGTGGCTTTTTGTTCGGCGGATTTCCGGTTGAAAAACTGCTGGAGGGGCATTTTTTTCAAAACTCCTGAATAACTTGGTCACAAAATGATACGGATGGACAAGTTATGAACGCCCTTGCCGGAAGATGCAATACACTAAACCAGTGGCCGATGTATTATGACAAAACAAAGGGGGCGGTTTTGCTTGACCCGCAGGGCCGATTCTGGCGATTATCAGGCCACTGTTTTTGGACATATATATATAGACGGGATAAAGCCATGTCGGATGTAATGCAGGAAGTGAATGACGAGCTGCGCCAGCAAAGGCTGGAGGCGTTCTGGAAGGAAAACCGTTCCTGGATCATCGCCAGTATCATCCTTGCCATCATTACCACGGCGGGCATTACGTGGTGGCGTTCGTGGAATCTCGGGCAGAACCTTACTTACACCAGCGGGCTGCTCGAAGCCTCGACCGCCGAAGACCCGGCTGAGCTGTCGAAATTCGCCGAGACCGCGCGTACAAACCATGCCGTGCTGGCGCGCTATATTGCGGCGGGGCTGCACCTGAAAAAAGGCAACACCGCGCGTGCGATTGAAATCTACGACGAAATTGCCAAGACCCGCGGCCTTGACCGCTCATTGCGCGACCTCGCGCAGCTGCTCAGCCTCGGGCAGCGCCTGAACAAGGACGAACCGAAAAAACTGCATGCCGAACTTGCCGATCTTTCCACCAAGAAAAGCCCCTATCGTTTCTCCGCCATGGAAATGGAAGCGCTGGTTTTTGCGCGCGAAGGCAAAATGAAAGAAGCCGCCGACCGCCTCGAAGACATCTCGACCGATGCCGGCGCACCGGGCGATGCCCGCACGCGCGCCACCACGCTGCGCGAGTTTTATGCCGCCTCCGCTTCAGCATCCGCGCCGAAAACGCCTGAAAAGGAAACCTTGAAATGAAGCCGGCAACAAGACTCATCGTCTGCCTCGCGCTTGTCTCCCTTTTGAGCGCTTGCGAGCAGACCAAGGCCATGTTCTCCGACGAAGACACCGCGCCGCCCCTGAAGGGCGAACGCATTTCGGTCCTGCAATTGCAAAAAGACCTCGTACCCAACCCCGCGCTGAAAGATTCCTCTGTCTCGCTGCCCGAACCTTGGGTCAACCAGTTCTGGCCGCAGCGCGGCGGCTACCCGAACCACGCTCTCGGTCATCTGGCTCTCGGCGGCAGCCTCAAATCCGTCTGGCGTTCTTCCGTTGGCGCAGGCGGCGACCGCCGCACGCCGTTGACCTCACTGCCGATTGTTGCGGAAGGCACTGTTTATGCGCTGGATGGCGACGGGCAGGTTTCGGCTTTTGAACTGAAGACCGGCAAGCGTAAATGGCGCAAATCGACCGTGCCGCGCGGTGAAGAAGACTCGGGCGCCGTCGGCGGCGGCCTTGCCTATGCGTCCGGACGTCTGTTCGCCACCAGCGGTTATAAAAGCCTTGTCGCTCTGAACCCCAATAACGGCGCCTATTTGTGGAAGGCGCTATTGCCCGCCCCCGCGCGCGCCGCACCCACGGTGATGGATGACAAAATTTATGCCGTCACCCTCGACAATCACATGATGGTTTTCAACGCGACCGATGGCACGCCGCTCTGGAACTATGCCGGCGTGTCCGAA
>JAYUPV010000494.1:0-3215 GCA_043759865.1 Alphaproteobacteria bacterium
AGGCCTGACGGCGGAGGGGGGCGATTTCCTGCCCCGCCGGCTTTACGCGCGCTACCTGCAAGCGGTACTGGACGAGACGCGAGAGCTGGCAAAAGAAAAACGCATCGCGCTCGACTGGTTTGCGGGCAAGGTCGAAGATGTTGAAGACCACGACGATTTCCTCGCCATGCGCTCGGGCGAAGACCTTATCCCCGCCTACAACATCGTTCTCGCCATCGGCAATTCGCTGAAGGGCACGGAAGATGCGGGTGGGGTAAAACTGGTCGGTAACCCATGGAGTTACAATTTTTCCACTTTAAGCGGAGGCCGGCAAAAAATCGCCCTCATCGGCAGCGGGCTGACCGCCGCCGATACTATTATCAGCCTGCTCGATTGCGGCTGGCAGGGGAAAATGACCTGCTATTCGGGCAGTGGCCTACTGCCGCAGCCGCATCTGGACGGCTATGACCATGCCCTGCGCCAAAAATTCAGCGGCGAACAATTCATTTCGCACAGCCTGTCGCAAATTATGCAAGCGCTGCGCACCGAAATTAAAAAAGGCGAGACGGACTGGCGCTATGTCGTCGACGGGCTGCGCCCGCTGACACAGGACATCTGGCGCTCGCTGACGACGACAGACAAAAAGCGCCTGACGGGGAAATATTTCATGCTCTGGAACACGCACCGCCACCGCTATGCCCCGCCTATCGGCCAGCGCATCAACGAGGCCATAAAATCAGGCCGCCTTGAAATGGTGAAGGCGCGCGTAACGGGCACGCAAGAGTCAGAAAGCGGTGTGACGCTTGAATTTGCGAACAACCCGCCCACCGGTTTTGATCTCGTTTTCAAATGCACCGGCGTTAATTACAACATCGACAGCAACCCGCTGCTGAAGCACCTTGCGGGCAAAGGAATGTTGAAACCCATGCCGGGCAATGACGGGTTGCGGGCATCTGACAGTTACGCGGTCTACCGCAAGAAACCCGCCATCATGTATGCGCTGGGCGCGCCACTTTTCGGGCAGTTGTTTGAAACCACGGCAGTGCCGGAATTGCGCGAGCAGGCAAGCACCGTCGCCAAAGCTATTTTACAGACGGTTTCAGCCGTTCAACAATCGCTCGCAGCTGTCCGAGGTGGATAACGGAATGACCCGTCAGCAGCCAGTGCCACTGGTGCGCCGTAAACGGCCCGAACCACGGGTGCGGCAGCTGCGCCTTGCTGCGGCGGTCTTTTACGTCGCGTTCGATATCGTTGACCGTGTTGGCTGCGTAGTCCTCGAAGTTTTTTAATGCTTCCTGCGGCGACAGCGCGCCTTTCGGTTTTACCAGCGCAGTATCGGCTTTGATGGGGGGAACAATGCCCTGCGAGAGGCTGATGGTGATTTTCTTCATGCCCGTGCCGACGATGACCAAATGTTCCAGCACCATCGCCGCCGACCAGTAGCGCGAACTGTCTTCAAGTCCGTGTTGCGATGGCACCAGCACGCGCACCGACATTTCGGCATCCGTCAGCTTGCGCGCAGCCTTAAGCACCTTGGCGTTGACGGCAACAAAATCGCCGCTGCTTTTATTCCAGTCTGACATATTGGCGACGACAGGCCCCACAAACCAGCGCAGCATAAGCCCATGCATGAAAGGGATGCCTGCCCCCGGTTTATCGAGCTTGGCCGCCTGTTCGGCGTCTGACTGCATATCAGCCATTTTTCTTGCCTGTTTCTTCTGCGGCAGCAGGCTTTACACGCGCTTCGCCCCAGCCGCCGCCGAGCGCGCGGATGAACCGGATGGTCGCCGACAGGCGGGCGCGCTTGATTTCAACGCCCGCGCGTTCGGACTCGAGCGCTTCGCGCCGTGCCGTGATAGATTCAAGATAACCAAGGTCGCCCTCGTCATAGCGCAGCTTTGCGATTTGCGCGGCGCGGCGGGAGGCGTTTTCGGCGGCAGACTGCGCCTGTGCCTGCCGTTGCAGCGATTTCAGCGAGGAAAGGCTGTCCTCGACATCGCGGAAAGACTCCAGCACCTGCCCGCGATAGACTGCCACGGCCTCTTCATACTGCGCTTTGCTGCGGTCAAGATTGGCAATCGCACGTCCACCGCCAAAAATTGGAATGGTCAGCATCGGGCCAATCGACCAGCTACGGCTCGACCATTCAAACAGGCTGGAGAGCACGTTCGATTCAACACCCCCCGTACCGGTCAGGAACAGCGACGGAAAAAAGGCGGCGCGTGCAAGGCCGATGCGTTCGTTCGATGCTTCAAGCGCCTTCTGCGCCGCGACAACATCGGGGCGGCGCTCCAGAAGCGTGGACGGCAAGCCTGCGGGGATGACGGGGATCAGCGCCGCGAATTTGTCTTTTTCAAGCGCGAAATCGGCGGGTGCTTTACCGACAGCAACGGCAAGGGCGTGTTCCAGTTGAGCGCGGCGCAGTTCGGCCACGTGCAGCTGCTGGCGCGTGTTTTCAAGGTCGACAACTGAGGCCGCGACATCAAGCTCGGTGATATCCCCCGCTAACATTTTCTTTTTCAGAATGCCTGCGTTTTCCTGCCGCAACCCGATGCCGCGCGAAAGAATGTCGATATCGCGGTCGGTCGCGCGGATAGAGAAATAAAGGTCGGCCACATCGGCCTGCAACGCGAGTTTCGTGCTTTGCAGCGAAGCCGACGCCGATTTTGCGTCGAGACGCGCCGCAAGCCAGCCGCCATACACGCGGCCGATAACGTCGACTTCGTAATCGAGGCCGATCTCGGTCTTAAGATCGTTTTCAAGAGCCAGTACTCCGCCGGGTGCAAGTCCGCGCCCCACGGCGTTCGGCTGGCGGCGTGTGAAACTCGATGCATTGTCGGCACCGGGCACCATATAGGAGCGGGCGACCTTCGCCCCTGCACGCGCCTGCTTGACGCGGGCGGCCATGGCCTTCACGTCTTCATTGCCCTTCACAGCTTGTTCGACCAACGCGTTCAGTTTTTCATCCCTGAACACCTGCCACCATTCACCGCGCGGCAAATCGGCCGACGGCTCGGCGACTTTCCAGACGCCTGCTTCGTTGTTTTCTTTTGGTTTGGCGCCTTTGGCGATTTTGACGGTTTTGCAGAGCTTCTTGAAGTCGGCTTTCGTGAGATCGCAGGTCATACCCGGCTTCATATCAAATTTAAAAACTGTATTGATATCCTTGCGGACCAGCTTCACGTGTACAGCATCAAAATCGCCAAAGGCGCCAAACCAAAAGAAAACAACGAAGC
>JAYUPV010000495.1:0-4860 GCA_043759865.1 Alphaproteobacteria bacterium
CCGCCATGATTTTGGTGCACAACCACCCTAGCGGCGACCCGACCCCGTCGGACGGCGACATTGCCATGACCAAAGAACTCATCAAAGCCGCCAAGGCGCTTGATGTGCTGGTCCACGACCACATCATCATCGGCAAAAACGGCCATACCAGCTTCAAGTCGCTCGGCATCCTCGATTTCACCGCTTAAACCATACCTGCGAAAGCCGGTATCCAGTTTATAGGATTTCTATCTCGAAAATTCGCGATAGAAGTTTTATGAACTGGACTCCGATTTTCATCGGGGCGGGTGTGCATTGCAAAAAAGTGTGAGCCGGACGGGGGCAGCCGTCCGGCTCACGATGACGTCACCATCTTGCCCTATTTTTGTCCCGACTGCGATTTTGCGAGGCGCAGCAGGTTGACGAATTCAGCGCGGTAGCCGAATTCATCCTTGCCGCGCGCGCCGTTCGCCGTTTCGATGACTTTGTCCCAGGTCAGGTCGCCGGTGTACTGGCTGTCCCGCAGCAGCTGGCCGAAGCCCGCGACCGAGGAAGCAAAGCGGATATCGTCCGGCAGGCTTTCGAAAGACTGCTCGTCGGAAGACGTAATCGGACGCGTCATCAGCACGCTGGTGTTGCTGTCGGGGCGTTTGTAGCGCATTTTCAGGAAGGCGAGCTCGTTGTTGAATTCCGACTTGTCTTCGTCATTCCCAGCGACCAATGCTTTTTCTGTCGCGCCGTATCTCAGGTTGTCGACCACCGCTGTCGCGCCCACCGGCGTGATTTCGTAGATGGCGGTTACAGCGTGACCTGCGCCGATTTCACCCGCGTCGATTTTGTCGTTGTTGAAATCTTCGCGGTTCAGGTGGCGGGTCTCATAGCCGATAAGGCGGTATTCCTGCACGATGGCGGGGTTGAACTCGACCTGTATTTTCACGTCTTTGGCAATCGTGAACATGGTGGCACCGGCTTCCTGCACCAGCACCTTGCGCGCTTCGGACAGGTTGTCGATATAGGCCGCGTTGCCGTTGCCGTTTTGGGCGAGGGCCTGCATGGTCGTGTCTTGATAGTTGCCGCGACCGAAGCCGAGGACGGACAGGAAAATGCCATCGCTGCGTTTTTTGGCGATAAAGTTTTTCAGTTCTTCCGGGTCGCTGATGCCGACGTTGAAGTCGCCGTCGGTCGCCAGAATAACGCGGTTGTTGCCTTCCTTGACGAACGCCTGGGCTGCAAGGCCGTAAGCGCCTTGAATGCCCGCAGCACCCGCTGTGCTGCCGCCGGAACGCAGGCGGTCAAGCGCGTCGATGATTTTCTGCTTTTCGCCGACACGGGTCGGTTCCAGCACCACGCCGCTTGAGCCTGCATAGGTGACGATGCCGACGGTGTCGTCTGCCTTCAGCGTTTCAAGCGCGAGCTTGAAGGACGAGATGGCGAGCGGCAACCTGTCGGAGCTGTTCATCGAGCCCGAGGTGTCGATGAGGAACACCATGTTAGTCTTCGGCTTTTCCGTCAGGTCGTAACCCTTCAGGCCGATATGGACGATTTTGTGGTCGGCAGTCCATGGGCATTTGTAAACGGCAACCGTGGGGCGGAACGGGTCTTCATCTTTGCCGGGCAGCGCGTAGTCGTAGGGGAAATAGTTGATAAGTTCTTCAAGCCGCACCGCGCCCTTCGGCGGCATCTGGCCCTGGTTGATGACGCGGCGGATAAAGCTGTAGGAAGAGGTGTCAACGTCGATGGAGAAAGTCGACACAGGCTCCGCCGCCGTGTTTTTCACGGGGTTGTCTTCAAAGTTGGGGAAAGCGTCGCGGCCTTCCGGCTGATAGGACTGCTGGTAATAATCGACGGGAACAGGCGGTGCAACCGGTTGGACAACAACAGGCTCCGGCCGGGGGAACGGCGAAATGCTCAGCTGAGGTGCTGCGACCGATTCAGACGCAATAGCACCCGCAGAGCCAGAGGGCTTTGTTTCCACCAGCCTGTCCTGCGCAGGGCCGCCATAAGTCTTGTCGGCACGACGGGCGAGTTTGTTGCCTGCGGATTTTTCATCATAGAGCGCGGAAGAGTCTTTTGATTTCTTCGCCTCGGCTTCACGCTGTTTCTGGGGCGCATAGGCTCTGTCAGCTTCCGACAGCGGTGCTTGCGCGTTCTGGCGGCTGCGGCCGGTGTCTTCCTTGCCCTGAATTTTTGCAAGTTCTTCGGCGGGGGCTTGGTTCAAAACCCGACCATCACCTGCGGTACGACCGCCCGACATGGGAGTCCATGTCGCTGACGAGGGTGCAGCCTCGCCTTCAAGGCTCAGACGTTTTGCTTCGGCTTTCGCGCGCCATTCTTGCAACGGGTCGCCCGCTTCCGCTTTCTGGGCGGGGGGGATGGAAAGCGCATCTTCATTCGGTCTGCCGATGGGGATAGGCATGGAGGAGCCCGAGCCTTTTTCAGCTGCAGTCGCGCGCACTTCGTTTTCTTTCTTGATCGCTTCTTCATACTCGATGTCGAGAGCGGTCGCGCCTGCTTTGGACTTGACGTT
Organism: Alphaproteobacteria bacterium; assembly: GCA_043759865.1. GTDB lineage: Bacteria > Pseudomonadota > Alphaproteobacteria > Micavibrionales > UBA2020 > JAPWJZ01. The sequence continues at coordinate 2,507 of JAYUPV010000495.1, forward strand.
GCTGGCTCCGCCGATGCGCGAAATATTCGTGCTTTCCTCGCCCAGAATATCCTTCAGCTGGTGGGTGAAGAAGGGCACACCGAGAACAGCGACGAGGGCGCAGAGGGCGACGCCCCCTGTAAGACCGGAAATACGATGGCTCTTTTGCATGAGATGGCTCCTGACAGTTGTTGAATTCCTGTCAGTAGGACGATCCATGTCGTCATCGCCTTGGGTATTCTGGTCGATATTTTTGTCGAACAGCGCCATTGCCGCGTCGATAGCCTGTTTTTTGCGCGTATCCGAAGGGGCGGGCGCCTTCAGGGTGGCAAGCACGTCGTTGAGCTGCTTTTCATCCATGGCGTTTGACCTTTTTCTTCTGCTCGATCTCCAGCGTTTCGGCGATTTTCTTGCGCGCTTCGTGGATGCGCCATGAAACCGTGCCTTCCTCGCATTCCAGTATGTCCGACGCCTCGGCATGGGTCATGCCCTGCCAGCAGACCAGCAGCACGGTTTCTTTTAATTGTTCCGGCAGGTCGGCGATCGCTTTTAATGTATCCTTGTGCGACAGCTTTTGTTCGGGCGTCAGTTCTTCGGACATATATACGGCGTCGTCATACATCGGCGTTTCGCGCTCGTTGCGGCGGTTTTTCGCCTTGTAGTAATCTTTGGCGGTGTTGATGACCATGCGGTACAGCCATGTGGTGAAGGCGGATTCAAACATGAAACTGGAAATATTGTTGGCGAGTTTTATGCTCGCCTCCTGCGCGATATCTTCCGCGTCCTCGCGCACCCCGCACCATTGCCATGCAACCTTGAACATCAGCCCGTAGTGCCTTTCCAGCAGGTCTGCGAATGCCTGGCGGTTTCCCGCCTGCGCCTCCGACACCAGCTCAAAGTCTGCCCGATAAATCATGACCTGCCCATTTACTTGCCTCTGCCTATAGGACGATGGGCATCAGTATATCCTTGGCAAAAATCTTTTCGAGGAAAATCAGGTAGTTACCATACTATTCTGCCTTGTCCTTGATATGTTTCTTCAAAAATTCCAGCGGCTTGGCGGCTTGGTCGAGCTGCATGGAAAGCCCGCAAAGATGCGCTTCCAGCTGTTCTCCGTTTTTGTGCGCCACCACAAGGTAATCGACATCTTTCGAAAAGCCGTCGCCCCAATAGGTGTTGCGCAGCACGGTCACGCTGTCGCCGGCCTTCACGCCTTTCCACGCGCTTTTGACCGTGAAGGTATACAGGCCCGATTTACCGCCCATGCCCTTACTGGCGGGTTGTTCATCGGTTTCTTCGGAGGCCGTGACCGTGCCCTCGAAAATGACGGCGGCGGCCATCATGGTTTCTTCCGTCATGACCGGCGGCGCGCAGCTGAGCGCATGGGCTGCATGCGGCAACATCTGGAAAGCGAGAAAGGCGATAATGCACATATGTTTCATGTGATCCCCCGTTACAGTTAAGACGATAGCGGATTAAAAATCCTTGGGGTATGATGAAAACAGGAGATTTATCATGACCGATAAAACCGACAAAACCGATAAAGTCGCGACCACGCGCGAAAAAATACGCGGCACTTTCGATTTGTTCCTGCTGTTCGGGCGGGGCATCAAGCCCTTCGAAAAGGAAGGCACTTTCCGCGACGCCATGCTGTCGCTCTGGTTCATGGTGCTGGCCACGCCCCTGGGTTTTGTCAGCGCTTATCTTTACCAGCCGCAGGGCATGGAAGAAGCACCCTATTCGGCAGTTGCCATCGTCATCGCGGGGCAGACTGTTTTCGGTACCATCCTCGGGCTTGCCATCGGCTATCTTTTCGCGCTGGTGATGGACCGCAAAAACCGTTTCTGGCTGTGGTTTCAGGTCGGCAACTGGATGACCATCCCGAACACCATCATCGGCATTCCCGTCATCGCCATCGCCGCCACAGGGCATTACCCGCGCGCGGACATGGACAACATTATGACTCTGCTGACCTATTACAACGTGGTGGTCGGCGGCTGCATTACTTTCCGTGCGCTGAAAATTGGCTGGGAAATGGCGGGGTTCTTTGCCTGCATGTCAGTTTTCGTGGGGCAGCAGGTCTGGAACATCATGTTCTGGCTGAACGGCTATTCCGCGCCGTAAGCGTTTTTACGCAGGTTTTCTCGGAACGAAAACGATGCTTTCCATTTCCAGCACGCGCTTGTTGTCCTGATTGAAGGTCGTGTTCTTCACGCGCATCACGCCGCGCGCGGGGTCGGAGGTAGAGGGGCGGAGGTCAAGGATTTCGCCTTCGAAATGCAGCTTGTCACCGGCCTTCACGGCGCGCAACCAGTTCAGCTTTTCAATCGTGCGGCCGATCATGCCGCCCTTCATTTTCGGGCTGGCGTCGATGA
>JAYUPV010000496.1:0-7177 GCA_043759865.1 Alphaproteobacteria bacterium
CGCCATGAAAAACACATCGGGGTTGCGCGTGGCCGCGTGGGTGATGATGCCCTCCCACCAGTCGGGCGGCAGGCGGTAGGCGACATCGCAGCGGAAATCCTTCATGCCTCGGTCCATGAACCAATCGACGACCTGGTTCCAGAAACCGGGGCTGCCGTCCTGCCCCGTCACAAAAAATTCTTTCGCGGCGGGCGAGTGGAAATTGACCTGCGCGGTTTCAAGGCCGGTCTTGCCCTGCCAATCGAGCGCCTCGAATTTTTCGTTATAGGCAAACTTGAAATAAGTTTCTTTTTTCGCGCCCGCCGCATCGACATAGGACATGCCGATAACATGCGTTTCATCGACACCGTCTGGATTCTTCACAGTCTTGGTCATCGGCTGCGGTTTTTTACCTTCCGGCTGCGCATCGATAATCGCCTTTATCTCGGCGCGTTCGGCTGCTGCAATCGGATGGTCGGCGGCGACATGGTTGAAAACGAGGTCAGCCATGGCCATGACTTCCATGCCCTGCGCATGTGCCTGTTTGGTAAAGTGTTCAAGATGCTCGCGGTCGAGTTTATCGGCGGCGGCGCGCTCCTGCGCCGTCAATGCATCGCGTGTGCCTTCCATTTTCGTGGCGCTGAATTCGGGATCAAGCGCGCTATGGTTGCGGATGGCATAAAGGCTGTTCTCGGAAGGGTTGCCCGCGCCCGTTGCGGCCTTCATATGTGTGGTTTCAAAAAAGGGCGAGAACCAGACGGTGTCGAAGCCAAGGCTTTGCGCGCGGTCGAGCAGCCACGAACGGCCATCGGCACTATCCTTGCCCGACCAATTCGTAATCGCCCCCACCAGGCGTGGCGGGACATAATATATGCGTCTTCCCGGCATGACCCCTCTATGAACCGTAATTTAATTACCATGATTATGAAATTAGTGCAATATAATACTAAATATATATCAAATGGCAACACTTTTGAACGCTTTACTGACAAGCCGTTAGATTATAAAGTTTTTCCGGTAATTATATTGCGATGCAGCATGGAGGCTCAAATGGCAAACGGTAACGAGTGGTGGCGCGGCGCAGTGCTGTACCAGATTTATCCGCGCAGCTTTTATGACTCCAACGGAGATGGAATCGGCGATTTAAAGGGCATCACGCAAAAACTCGACCATGTCGCATCGCTCGGCGTCGACGGTGTGTGGCTGTCGCCCTTCTTCACCTCACCCATGGCCGATTTCGGTTACGATGTCGCAGATTATAAAGGCATCGACCCCATCTTCGGCACTATTGCCGACTGCGACGAAATGATTGAAGCCATGCACAAGCGCGGGCTGAAACTTGTCATCGACATCGTGCTGAACCATACGTCCGAAAAACATCCTTGGTTCATCGAAAGCCGCAAGGACAAAACCAACGCGAAGGCCGACTGGTATGTCTGGGCTGACCCGAAGCCCGATGGCGCACCGCCCAACAACTGGATTTCCGTTTTCGGCGGCTCCGCATGGGAGTTCGACCCCGCGCGCGGGCAGTATTTCTATCACCAGTTTCTGAAACAGCAGCCCGACCTGAACATCCGCAACCCCGAGGTCGAAGCCGAATTGCTCGACACCGCCAAATGGTGGCTCGACCGTGGCGTCGACGGCTTCCGCATGGACGCGCTGCCGCATTGTATCCACGACGCGCAGCTGCGCGATAACCCGCCGCGCCCGTTGCCGAAGGCGGATGGCAAAACCATCATCCACCCCTATTCGATGCAGTGGCATACCTACGACAAGACACAGCCCGAAATGATTCCCTTCCTCAAAAAATTCCGCACGCTGACCGACAAATACCCCGACCGCATGCTGGTGGCCGAGGTGAATGACGACAAGACCGTTGAAACCACCATTTCCTACACCAACGGCCCCGAAATGCTGCACACAGCCTATGACTTCTCGCTACTGGTGCACCAGTATTCGCCCTCTTACCTACGGCAAAAGGTGGAAGAATTCTTCGGCACGCCGCATGATTCATGGCCTTCATGGGCGCTATCGAACCATGACAGCATCCGCGCCGCCACGCGCTGGGCGGTCGACGACACGCCCGACCCGCAACAATCGAAAATGCTGATCGCCATGCTGACTTCGCTGCGCGGCTCTTCGTTCCTTTACCAAGGCGAGGAACTGGGACTGACCGAAGCGATTATCCCCCTCGAAAAAGTGCAGGACCCCGGCATCGGATCGACCGGCACGGGGCGCGATGGTTGCCGCACGCCCATGCCGTGGGACGGCGCGAAGAAAAATGCAGGTTTTACGACCGCCGCCGAAGGCTGGCTGCCCGTACCCGTCGAGCACGCACGCAGAGCCGTGGCAGAGCAGGAACGCGACCCGCAATCGGTGCTGAACTTCACCCAGCATTACCTGAAATGGCGCAAAAGCCTGCCCGCGCTTATCACCGGCAGCCTCAAATTCGAGGATGCTCACAAAGACCTCGTCGCCTTTTCCCGCACGCGCGGGAATGAGTCTGTTTTCTGCGCATTCAACTTTTCCCGCGATGCCGTGACAATCCCGTTCAAGGGAACGCCGGTGGGCGGCCACGGCCTTGAATACACGACGCAGGGCGAAACCGTGACCCTGCCCGGCTTTGGCGGGTTCTTCGGCAAGAAAGCGGCCTGATGGACTACGCGGCATTCCAGTCGCTGATCGCCGATACGCCGCGGCGGTTGCTGCGTGCGGATATTGCCGCCAATACCGCCGACCCGAAACTGCCCGATGCACCTGCCGTCATCTACGCCATCCCCGCTGACAGGGCGCTTGCCGAAAAAGCCTGCGTCGGCAGAGCGGAAGTGAAAACTTTCGACAACCCCGCCGCTTTCCTGCGCCAGGCAGCGCAGCATGGTTTGCTGTACCTGCCCTATCCCTATCTTGTGCCGGGTGGCAGATTCAACGAAATGTATGGCTGGGATACGGCCTTCCCCGTTTTCGCATGGACAAACGCGCAGCCGAAAATGATGCGCGAGCAGGTGGACAACCAGCTCTACCAGATCCGCGCCTATGGCAAGGTGCTGAACGCCAATCGCAGCTATTACCTCTCCCGCTCGCAGCCGCCGCTGATTGCAGCCATGGTACTGCACGTCTGGCAAGCAGCACAAAAGCGCAGCTGGGGCGATTTTGATCCGGATGGTGTATATGCCGATGCACGCACATGGCTTGCCGCCGCCTACAAGGACTTGCAAAGTTACCACGCCTACTGGACAACGGGCGACCGGCTTGCCAATGGCGGCCCGCTGTCGCGCTACTGGGATGAGGGCGACAGTATCGCCATGGAAGTCTTGACGGGCGAGCCCGGGCATTACGAACATGCGATATGCCGTTTCACGACTGTGCCCGATGCGCGTTTTTATGACGCGGCGAAAGGTGAGCTGACTTCACTATATTACCGCGCGGATCGCGCCATGCGCGCTTCTGGCCTCGACCCGACCGGTCATTGGGGCTATGGCGGGCTTGAGTGTATTTTCCACGCGCCACTTTGCCTCAACGCGCTGCTGTACCGGATGGAAGGTGATATGGCGGAGATTGCGCGTATTCTTTCGCTTGAGAGTAACTGGAAAGAAAAACAGGCCGAGCGGCTTGCCGCCATGCGCGAGCGGCTGCTCGATCCTGAAACGGGAATATTCCAAGACTATAATTTCGACACCGGCCGCCGCAACACCGCACCCTTTGCCACTTTTTTTCATGCGCTGTGGGCGGGGTTGTATGACGGCGATGCGGCAGGAGCAAAACGCGCGGCTACGGCCTGCCTTGCCAAGCTCGAAACGCCGCACGGCCTCGACACCTCGACAAACAACAGCGGCAGCCAATGGGACAGCCCGAATGGCTGGCCGCCCCTGCATTATTTCGCCTTTGCCGGACTGGCGCGCTGCGGGATGGACGCCGAGGCACGGCGTATCGCGCAGAAATTCGTCACTCTTGCCACGCGCGTTTATGCCGAACGCCAGTCGCTGTTCGAGAAGTATAATGTGGAACAAGGCAACGCCGAAGTGCGCACCGCCCACGGCTATAACATCAATGTGAGCGAGCAGGGTACTTTCCTGTGGACGGCGGCGGCGCTGAAACTGGCGATAGACTTACTGGAGCCAAAATCATGAAGCCCGCAGACATCGAAACCGCTTACCAGCGCCTGAAGCCCCACATCAACCGAACCCCCATTCTGCAGTCGCGGCTGCTTGACCGTTTTCTTGGCTGCGACATCTTTTTCAAGTACGAGGGCGCGCAGAAAATCGGCGCGTTCAAGGCGCGCGGCGCGCTGAATGCCCTGCTGTCGCTCAAGGAAAAAAGCGAACTGCCGAAACAGGTCGTCGCCTATTCCTCGGGCAACCATGCGCAGGCCGTGGCTTGGGCGGCGAAGCAACTGGGCATGAAGGCATCGGTTTTCATTCCGGCGGGCTCGTCGCAAATCAAAATCGCGGCGACAAAAGCCTATGGCGCGGATGTTATCGTGACCAAAACACGGCAGGAGGCAGAGGACGGCGCAAAGCTTCTGGCGCAGGAAAAAAGCGCCTTCCTGCTGCCGCCCTATGACCATGACGATGTGATTGCGGGGCAAGGCACAGCCACGCTTGAGGCATGGCAGGACGTCAAAAAACTCGATGCCGTGTTCGCGCCCTGCGGCGGCGGCGGGTTGATTTCCGGCACTTTCCTTGCGACAAGGCTGTTTTCCGAGGACGCCGAGGTCTATGCTGCTGAGCCAACAATCGCGAACGATGCCGCGCAGTCTTTTGCGACAGGAAAAATTTTCCGCTTTACCGACACGCCGAAAACCATCGCCGACGGCGTGCGCACGCTCGGCATTTCGCCCCGCACTTTCGAATATATCCGGCAACTCGACGGGTTTTACGAGATAACGGAAACCGAAATTTTATACTGGAGCCAATGGCTGATGCACTTGCTGAAAGTCACCGTCGAGCCGACCTCGGCGCTTGGCATGGCGGCGGCGCATAAATGGCTGAAGGAAGGCAACAAGGGCAAGCGGATCTTGATTATTTTGTCAGGCGCGAACCTTGACGGCGACACCTACGCCAAAATCTGGGCGGAAGACCATCTCGCACGGCTGCCTGCGCTCTAAAAATTGCGGCGGCCGTCGGAGGCGGGAGCCACATTCAGCCATTTCGACTGACTCACATGGCGCGCGGCGGAAAGCACAGCATCATCGTTTTTCACTTTGGTGCTGCTTTGGTCGAACGAAGCCTTCAGGACCTGATAGACGATGAACACCACCTGTTCCTGCCCGACAAAGGGCGACGGCCACGCATAAGGCGGGGAATGTTTCGTGGAAAGAGGCGGGAATTCGCCGCTCGGCCCGCCGCCCAGTTCGACTGTCAGCAGATCAGAGCGCGTGATATGCCGCGCGGCGGAGAGTAGCGCCTGCCCGTCCTTGATCTTCGTCCCGCTCTGGTTGAATGACGCGGCAAGAATGCCCACGATAACATCTGATTTCTCATTTTCCGCCGCATCGTGATGCGGCCATGCGTAAGGCGGCTTGACCATGTTTCTTCCCTCTCTCTTTAAACTGGAAGATACATTACCCCGCTCTTGCATTATGTCAAATAATTGAATATAAGTATTTGTAATCAAGCGATATTTTTTAATCCCTCCAACCCAGGATAGGGGTGGGTAATCACGTATGTCGGGATGCGATTCAAGTAATCGCTGAAACGTCCCTTGGCAAGGTAGCTTTCGCGGAAGCGCGAGGTTTTGAAATAATCGCCGAGCTGCGGCACGATGCCGCCTGCGATATACAACCCGCCGAAAGCGCCGTAAGAAAGCGCAAGATTACCCGCAGAAACGCCGAGGAAATGGCAGAACAGGTCGAGCACCTCGACACAAACCTTGCACGATTTATCGAGACCCGCTTTGGTGATTTCGGCGGGCGTGCGCTCGGGCAGCGTCAGCCCGTCAACGCCACAAATCGCGATATAGAGATTCACGAGCCCCTTGCCCGACACCACCCGCTCGGCAGAAATATGGTGGTATTTGCTTTGCTTCAGCCACTCGAACAGAACGAATTCCCGCCCCGTGGTCGCCGGCATGGTGACATGTCCGCCTTCGGTCGGCATGACGACAGGCTTTCCGTCGGCAAACACGATGCCCGCAACGCCAAGGCCGGTGCCGGGGCCGATGAGGGTGATCGGCGCGCCCTTTTGCGCTTCGCCCGCGCCCAGCTGGTAGCGGTCTGTCTCGGCAAGATACGGCACCGCATTGGCCAGCGCCGCGAAATCGTTGATGACCTTAAGGCCGGTCAAGCCGATATCGTCGCGGGTTTCGTTGATGGAAAACGCCCAGACATGGTTCGTCATGGAAACCTTGTCGGAACCATCCAGCGCCGTCGCAACGGCGAAAGCCCCCGTGCGGGGCGCTGCGCCGATGCGCTTCAGGTAGGTTTTCGCGGCATCCGACGGCGATTTATAATCGGCGCAGGGCAGCACTTCAATATTGCTGATGACGGCATTGTCGTTTACCAGCGCAAAGCGCGCATTCGTGCCGCCGATATCCGCGATGATCTTGCTCATGCTTTTGCCAATGCCTCGTCAAGATCGGAAATGAGGTCGTCGGCGCTCTCGATACCGACCGACAGGCGGATAAGGCCGTCGCTGATGCCAAGCGCCTCGCGCTGTTCTTTCGGCACGGACGCATGGGTCATGATGGCCGGATGTTCGATCAGGCTTTCAACGCCGCCCAGACTTTCCGCCAAAGTAAATACTTTGCAGGCCGACAGCATGCGGCGCGAGGCTTCAAGATCGCCCTTGATAACCGCCGTGATCATGCCGCCGAAAGCCGACATCTGCTTTTTCGCGATGGCGTGCTGCGGGTGGGACGGAAGTCCCGGGTAATAGGTTGTGGCGATTTTCGGGTGTTTTTCGAGCCATGCCGCGATTTTCATGGCGCTGTTGCAGCAGCGTTCCATACGCACATCGAGTGTTTTCACGCCGCGCAGCGCAAGGAAACTGTCGAACGGCCCGAGAATCCCGCCGGTCGCGTTCTGGATGAATTTCAGACGGTCGGCGATTTCCTTGTTGTCGTTCACAACCACGATGCCGCCGATAACATCGGAATGCCCGCCGATATATTTGGTGGCGGAATGCACAACGAGGTCGATGCCGAGATTTAGCGGGCGCTGGCCGGCGACGGGCTGTCGCAACCGCGACGGGGTGAGTTGCAG
>JAYUPV010000497.1:0-4270 GCA_043759865.1 Alphaproteobacteria bacterium
TTTTACTCGACAAATCAAGGCCAGTTGAACCTGCCCCCACACCTTTAATAAGATAGCCTATATGTATTGAACAAACGGTAAATTATAATTTGCCATATCTACAAAGAGATGAAGACAGGGCCCTGCCAGAGCAGCATCGCGGTAAACCCGGCGAGCAAGGCGGGGCCAAAAGGGAACTCGGGGCCCTTATCAAGTTTCCGCCACACGAGTGCGAGCACGATTCCGAAAACACCGGCACACAGCATGAGATAAGCGCCGGAATCAGGGTTGAGCCCCAGCCAGAAACCCGCCGCGCCGAAAAACTTGATATCCCCCCAGCCGAGCGGGTCTTTTTTGAGCACGGCCATCACCACGTAGCGGAGGACGAGCGAGGCGCAGAAATACACCGCAGCCCCCGCGAGCGCCGCAACGCCTTTTTCAGCGATGAAGGAAAACGCCTCGGGCGCTTCCGCAGCCCCTGCCGCAAGACAGGCGACGCCAAGGCCGGCAATCGAAAGATTCAGCCCGTCGGGAATAATTTTAAATTCGAAGTCTATCGCGGCGATGGCGGTGATGACCGGCGCAAGAGCGAACAGGCACAGCGACTGGGGCGTAAAACCGAAGCGCGCATAAAAGGCAAGACACAGGCAAAGCGTGGCAAGCTCGATAAGCGGGTAGCGCGCACCGATTTTCGCCTTGCAGCTGCGGCACCTGCCCTTCAGGAACAGCCACGAGAAAACCGGCACGAGGTCGAGGGCGGTGAGGGAACGGTTACAGGAAGGGCAGGCCGAGCGTTGTTTTTTCACGATGGAAATATCGCGCGGCACGCGATAAGCGACTGCTGTCGCAAAACTGCCGAAGACCAACCCGAGAAAAACGGTCAGCGCGAGGAAAACCCCCTGCGGCAAGTCCTGCATTCAGGGCACCGGCGCTAGTTCATCACCGAAAGCCGGTTCCGGATCGACTCAAGCGGCAACGGCTGGTCAATTTCGCCGTCGGCGGCCTTGCGCAGGATGCTGCGGTACAAAACCGCAGCCTCGAGGCGTCGGCCCATTTTGTCGAGCATCACGGCCTTGTTGTACAGCACATAGGCGCTGCCCGGTTTCAGGCTGTCGGCCATTTCAAGGTATTTGAGGCCCTGGTCGTACTGGCCGTTGGCGGCATAGGCGATGCCGAGCTGCGCGGTGATGTCTGCCTGATAGGGATAGGCGTCGCGCAGTTCCTGCAGTCTCGACACGGCAAGGCCGGAATCTTTCGATTTCAGGAGGCCGAGCATGTTGGAGAGTGCATCGAGATTTTTGGGATCGGCGTTCAGCACGGTTTCATAGGCCGCAAGCGCCTCGTCTTCCTGGCCGATTTTTTGCAGCGAGACCGCGCGGCCCATGAGAATACGCTTGTCCTTGGGGTAATCCTTGCGCAGATCCTCGAACAGCTCAAGCGCGGCGGGGATGCGCCCCTGCGCGAGAGCGGTGCGCGCCGAGGTCAGGCGGCTGTCAATATCGCCCGCGTCGCTTTCCTTGCGAATGGTCATGTAACCCGAGGGCAGGCTCCGGCGGATGGCGGTTTTTTCAAGGTTCTGCTGCAGCTTTTTCAGGATGTCCTCGTTGCCCGGGCGGGGTGCGGCGGGGTCGAAGGGCATGCCCGTCGGTGCAGGCGTGCCGGTGGCCGTTGTGCCCGGCGTGACGGGGCGGCTCAGCTGGTCAAGGACGGCTGCGTTTTGCACGATGGCAAGTTCGGCATCGGTCGGAAGGGTCGGCTTCACGGCGGGATTCGACGTGCCGGGAACGGCGGCAGTGCCGGGCGCTGCCCAGCTCGGCGCGGTTTCAGAAGGCTTCGCCGGCTCGACAGGAGCAGCAGCGGTTGTTGTCGGTGCTGTCGCGGGTGTCGTGGCCGCCGTACCGGCAGGAGGCGTCACGGGGGGCTGTTCAAGCATCGCGTCCGGCGGCAGAGGCAGATCTTCGCCTGCAGCAACAGGCGCGGTGCCGGGTGTAAGGGGCACAGCATTCGCGTCTTCCGGCGGCGCTCCAAGGCCCGCTGTTTCAGGAGGGGGCGCAGCAAGCGGGTCAGCCGCAGGCGTCGTGGCAAGAGGATCGGCAGCCGGTGCCGGAACGCCAGCAAGAGGATCAGCCGCAGGCGTTGCGAGCGGATCGGCTGCCGGAGCCGGGGCAGCAGCAAGGGGATCCGCGGCAGGCGCTGCGAGCGGGTCAGCAGCGGGCGGCGTGGTGGCGGCAACATCCGGCGCAGGAGGCACGGGTTGGGGCGGGCCGCTGTCCTCGGGGATAGTGGCGCTCTTGCCCGTCACGTGCACAGGCGCGGAGTAATCGGGCATATCGCTCATGAAATAGAAATAGCCGCCAGCACCGCCGGCCAGCACAACCAGCGCGACAAGGATAAGCAGGTTCTTTCGCCCGCCACCCGCCGCAGCCGAAAGGCTGCGCGAGGGAGCGGTCAGGGTCTTTGCGGGAAGCGGGTCGCCGCCCATCTCGGGGGCATCAAGGTCGCCTGCGCCTGTGTCGCCTGTGTCGGGGGAGTCAAAGGTTTCGTCGCCGAGATCGTTGTTGTCGGGCGCTTGAGCGTCGCCGCCTTTTTTGCCGAATAATTTCATGACTCGTATACCCTTTTTGAACCTTCGATAACTTTCAGGAACGCGCGCTCGAGATATTCCTGTTTCGTTTGTAATTTCAGCTCGGCAGGCGGCCCGAGAAAACGCAGCTGGCCGTCGTGGATAATCGCGATGCGGTCGCAGATTTCATCCATGTCGGCGAGGATGTGCGAAGAAAGGAAAACCGTCATGCCGCGTTTTTTGCAGGCAAGGATTTCATCCTTGACCAGCACGCGGGCGAGAGGGTCAAGTCCGCTCATCGGCTCGTCCAGTATCAAAAGCGGGCATTCGGTGAGCCAGGTGCCCAAAAGGCCGGTCTTCTGGCGCATGCCCTTTGAATAGGTGTTGACGCGCCGCTTGAGCGCGGCGCGCGTCAGCGACACGCGGTCCGCCGCCTGCAACACCGTTTCTTCTTTAAACGGGCGGCGGTAGAGGGCGAGGGAGAATTTCACGAATTCGAGGCCGGACAGGAAAGGCGGCGGTTCGAATTTTTCCGGCAGATAGGCGATCTTTTCTTTGGTCGCGGCATCAAGGCCGGTGCTGCCGAAAACCGACACAGAGCCTTTAGAGGCTTCCATGAGGCCAAGAATGATTTTTATAAGAGTGGTCTTGCCAACGCCGTTCAGTCCGACGAGGCCGAAGGTTTCGCCGGGCTTCACGTCGAAAGTGATGTTCTCTATGACAGTGCCGTGGCCGTAATCGGCCGACACGCCATTAATAGAAATCGCGCGCAGCGCGGCATCAACAGTGCGCGCCGCAGTTTCGGTGTTTGCCTGCGGCTGCGCGCTCACGGCTTGCCGCCTTCCAGCTTGACGGGGGTCTGGTCGGGCAGCGCAACGCCGGTCACGATGTCATAGACCTCATGCGGACGCATGTCGAGGCTGAGAACCGCGTTCGCGCCAATGTCGAACCACTTGAGATGGATGACACCGGGCTCGACGATAAGGTCCTGTATCTCCGCCTGCCGCGGCGCACCGGGCGCCACTTTGCGGTTGTTCAACCAAATCATCCAGTTCGTGGGGGATTTATAATAGATGCCTTGCAGCGATATCGTCCGCACCTGCGGGATGACACCGACGTTCTGGTCGGACACAACCGAGTCGCTGATAACGCCGCGCAGCGCCTTGTCGATCGCAAGAAGGTCGGCGGGCGAGAAGAAGAACGAGCGGCGGAACGGCTCCGACTTCGGCACCGTCGATTCAGGCGCGGGCGCGGTTGAAGCGGCTTTTATGGCGGCTGCATCGACCGGCGGCGGCAGGGGCTTCTTGTCCGACAACTGGCCGGAAAGCGGGCCTTGAGCCGGATCGGCGGGCGCCTGCGCAAAGGCCGGAGCCGAAAAAGCCGCCAGCAACACGATGAAGCAGGAAATGCGGATGAACTGCACCATTACCTCCCCGGCACTTTGTTGGGGTCGACCGGTGCTGCCGGTGCATAGGTAATCCAGTCAAAAACCGCCTTGCCGCTAATGAGTTTGGCGGGCTGCTTGGCGACAATCCGCTGCAGCGACATGCTGTTCAGCGGGTCGCCACGGCTGATAACGAAACTCTGGAGCCGCACATGGGACGGAAACTCCCGCACCATCAGATCGAGGAAATCGTAGAAATTGATGTCGAGCAGGGACACAACGTTATCCACGTTGATGCGGCTGTTGAGCACACTCATGTTGGCGGCGGCGGCGGCATCGTTCTC
>JAYUPV010000498.1:0-2056 GCA_043759865.1 Alphaproteobacteria bacterium
GTCTGCACACCACCTGAATCCATGGTGGTGGCATCGGCCGGACGGTTGTCGATGGACATAGCTGTGGTGCGCGCCGCGCCAAGCGCGGAAAAATTTTCAGGCTCGCCCCCGTCGCCGATTTTCAGCAACAGGTCGCGCCCCTTCTGGCTGGGCATGTTTATTCTCCTTACAAAAATTTAGGGCAAAGGTTCTGTGATAATGCGAAAGCGCAAAACGCCGTGGCGGGTTTCGCCGTCGGCCTCTAACCGCGTCTCCTGCCGCTCCAGCCGGCATAGGACAAGAGACTGCCCCGTCACGGCGAAATCGGCTTCGTGAAGCGCCGCCGAAACCGCCGCCCTGATCGCGCGGGACTGTTTCATGCCTAACGCACGGCTGTAGCAATGGATATCGAGAGTTATGTCATAGCCCCCGCCACTTTGGGTTTCCTCCGGCCTTGCCGCCATGTCGCCAAGCGCGATATAGGGAAAAACCGAAGATTGCGGCATATGGTCGAAAACACCGGCAGCACCCGCCGCCAAGAGGGCTGTCACGCCCGCATTGCCTGAAAGCCTCCCGTAAACGGCGGCCTGCACCGCCCAGCAGCTGTCCTGCGGCATATTTTTTTCCTTGTGGTTTGAATTTGTCCGGTAAAAAGCCTAAATTCGATAAAGAGATACAGACGGAGTCCAAAAAGCCATGCCGCGCAGATATATTCCCGCCATTTTCCCCGCTCTTTTCATTGCCAGCCTCTTGTCGGGCACGGCGCTCGCCCAGCCCGCGCCGGCGTCCGGAAAAGATGTACCCCTCACTGCGGCTGAAAAAACCGTCCCCGCAGCAGAAAAACCGGCCGCCGAAAAGCCCGCTGTCGCCAAAGACGCGAAAAAAGAAGAAGCTGTCGACCCCCTTAAGGCGCGCGACGAATCTTTTGCGCGCGGCCGTCGCGCTTATGACCGTGGCGACTGGTTGAAGGCGATCTTCGACCTGCGCCCTCTTGCCGAATACGGCGACGAACGCGCCATGATGCTGCTCGGCAATATGTATGCCTCGGGCAACGGCGTCGGCAAAGATCCGAAAGAAGCTTTCCAGCTTTATCACCGCGCCGCTGCGCAGAAAAACAACCTCGATGGCATGATCGCCATCGCCGCCATGTACCAGACGGGCCTTGGCGTTGGCGTCAACACGCGCCTTGCCATCGGCTGGTTCGAACGCGCGGCAATGCTCGGCAGCCAGGGCGGGGCGTTTTTCTACGCCATCCATAAATTCCAGGGCTCGAAAGGCACGACCTACGATTTCAAATCAGACCACGAAGCGGCATATAAATGGTTTCGCATCGCAGCGACCAGGGGCGACGACAAGAAACTGCGCCGCGCCGCCTACCAGACGTCGGAGCGGCTCGCCGCCCGTCTCACGCCCGACCGTGTGATCGAGATGAACAAGGAAGCCGCCGACTGGGCTCCCTCAACGCTTGCCGATATCGGCCCGAACCCTGAAGATACCCTGATAAAAGAACTGCAGGCCAAGGGTCAGGAAGTTACGCCCGACAAGCTGCCCGAAGAAAAACCCCTTGTTACGCCCAAGCCCAAGAAAAAAGAAGAAGGCGAATCTCTTGTTCCGCCCTGATTTTGGCCTGACTTTTACAAGCCTTCGCCGAACAATCTGCGCCCCGCAAGCCTGACCTCGTAGCGCGCGATTGCGGGGTCGATGCTCAGAACCGTTACACTTCCAAACCATTTCACCGTCAGGAGCGTGGCGTAACAAGCCGCCATCCCCCAGCTTTGCAGCCAGAGCAACAAAGCCCAAAGCAGCAGGGTAGGTACGCCATAACGCGCCGCCGACTTTATGCTTCCCACCTGAAACGCGCGCCGCAGCGACAATTGCGAAGCGACGAGCGCGATAAACCGCCAGTCCTCGCCCTTCAATCCCTCCTGCACGCCCGCTATCGAAGGGGATGCGGTCACAAGTTTTATTTGCAACGCCCGTAGGTCTTCGATAAACCACAGATGTTCCTGCCGGTGGAACAGCGAAATGGCGAAAAAGAGCGTGGCGAAAATGAAGAACTGCATAAACCCGATGGTAT
>JAYUPV010000499.1:0-3337 GCA_043759865.1 Alphaproteobacteria bacterium
CGGGGGCGAGCCAGCCGATAGCGCCGGGGTCGAGGGTCGCGCTTTCCTGGGGGTCTTTGGCTAGAGAATGCACATCCACCTTGTCGCCTTCGTCAAAAGCGGCGGGGCTCGCGCCTGCGCCGTCGGTAAAGGTGAAGCTGTTTTTCGCAGTGCTCTCGAAACGCACGACGGGGTGGTATAGATTGCGGCTGTTTTTTCCGCCGCTTTGCCGCTCCGCAAGTTCGATGACTGTGCCTTCGGCCTTCAGCCCCCCGAGCGCCAGCATGGCTTTTCCGCTTGTCAGGTACAGGCAAAAGCACAGCATCAATGCGCCAGTGACGGCGAAAACCGTGCCGATAATGCCCGTCACTTTTTGCAGGTTTTCAAAAGAGGGGTCGTTGCGCAATTCCTCGATGGTGTCGGGCGTTTGTGTTTCGAGAGCCTGCCATTGCCGGCCTTGTATCTCCGCCATTTCTTTTCTTTGCTTGCGCGTGCCGAAAATGCGCCGGAATTTGTTGAGTGAATAAAGCACGAAGGCAAGCGATAGCGCATAGGTGATGCCGTTGACCTCATAGGCCGTGAAAGCGTGGTACAAAAAAACCACTCCCGGCACCAGCAGCGCAAAACCGAGCAGCGCCAGCAGGGGCCCGCCTTCGGCATGCGCAGCGCCGGGGTTGTCGCGGAAAACACGCAGCTTTACTGTTGTGCCCGTTTGCACGGCGGCAGGGCTGGTGGTGCCGGTATCCGACATCGCCTCGAAATTTTCCGACTCGTAGGGGAAATTATAGCGGTAGACGGGGTAGAAATATTTTCCGTGCCGCCTTGTGCCGATGACGGTTCCCTCGACCGGCGTGCCGCGCAGCTTCCAGCGCAGTGCCGCTGCCTCAAGCGCGAATCCAAGGCCGGTCAGCAGCAGGCCTGCGAAAATAAAGCCGCCTTGTGCAAACAGCCCGTGCATGCTGCTCATGCCATCCAGAAAGCCCTGTTCCATGCGGCTTGCCTCCCCCTCTCTTTATTCTATGCCGGAGGGAGGGTTTTTGCTAGGGTCGGGCAACATCCAGCAGGAGGAACAGGCATGACGGCCGCATATGACAGCAACAATATTTTCGCGAAAATCCTGCGCGGGGAAATTCCCTGCAAGAAGGTTTACGAAGACGAATATGTGCTTTCCTTCCATGACATCAGCCCGCAGGCGCCTTCGCATATTCTGGTGCTGCCAAAGGGCGCGTATGTGAGCATGGATGATTTCACCGAACATGCGAAGCCGGAAGAAATCGCAGGGCTGTTCCGCGCGCTTGGAAAAATTGCGCGGCAGGAAAACCTTGCCGGTGCGGGTTATCGCGTCATCGCCAATTGCGGCCTGAACGGCGGGCAGGAAGTGCCGCACCTGCACCTCCACCTGCTTGGCGGACGCAAGCTCGGGCGGATGGTGCAGGCGGCGTCTTAAGCCTTATTTCTTTTCTTCGGTCTTTGTGCCGCAAGCGAGTTTTGCGCAATCTGTTTTCGTCGCGCATTTGCCGCCAAGGGGCAGGTCAAGCACGAATTTCGAGATTACGAAACCCGCGAGAACAAAACCGACCAGCGTTTCAAACACACCGACAAGCGCCGAGTTCAGCGGGAAGTGGAACCAGATAAAGTTTGGCATATAGCCCGCCACACCCGCGATAAGGCCGATCTTGAACGAAAGCCCAACAGGGCAGCAGCAGCCCCCGGTTTTTTTCAGGATGCAGCCGAGCAACCCTGCGAGGAACAGGCAGAGGATAAACTCACGTGCAAGCGCGGGCTTCACCGAGCCCGCGACATCAATGCCATCTGCCTTCACCACCACATAGGCATAAGGCTTGACGTTTGGCACAGGCTTCGCAGCCGCAGCGGGTTTTGCCGCCGCGACTTTGGATTTCTTTTCCTTGCCGGCGGATTTAGCGGGTGCTTTGTCCATGCTCGGTGCGGGCAGCGCATAAATGCCGTCGCCGGTGATATTTTGTCCGAGCACCGTCGCCACGGCTTTTTCGTTTTTAAATCCGCTGATCTCGCCTTTGTGCAGCGGCAGCAGCATCCATGAAATTGAAATCCACGCAAACATCACAATCCCGCCCGCGATGGCAGAGAGCAAAAGTTTGCCGCAGCACTTTTGTTTGCCGGTAGAACACGCGCCTGCAGCCGTAGCAGTTCCGCATGAGCCTTTTGCCGGAGTTGTAGAACACGCGCCTGCGGCTGGCGTTATGCCGCAAGAACCTTTTTCTTTTTCCATGGTAAATCTCCCCTGTTAAACCAATTCTGTTGCCATGGTAGCGGGTTTCCGTGGGGCAAGTGAAGTGTAAGATATTGAATTATATAAACTTATCGGCGTATAGATAGGTTGACTCTATTCCATAACGGGCCTATACATCTCGCATCACCACTCTGGAGAGCTGCCATGTCGATATCCGAATTCTTCAACAGGAAGGCCCGCGCCTTTATCGCGGCAGGCGCGCTTGCGCTCGGTCTTGGCGGCGGTTATGCGGGGCATGAGGCGGCACAAAAAATGTCAGGGCCGCAGGCAAGCAACTACACACTCGCGCAAATCATGGCCGACGACCAGCAGACGGATGCGAACCAGCCCGAGCGCATTTTTTTCCCCGGCCAGCTGCGCCCGGGTTTCACGCCACCCGCCGCCACCGTGCAGGCAGAAGCCGACGCTGTGGCGGGGTTTACCGCGCGCATCACCGATATGCAGCAACAGCAGGCGGCAGGCGGCAACATCCTTTTTTCCGCCGTCGATTTCGTCAATGATTTGCGCGTTTCCGAGAATTTGTCGGAGCGCGACTACGCAGGTATCGTGAAAGACTACAACACGCGCGTCGGGCGCGATGTCACGCTGTACACCGGCAACTGGCAGTCGGGTATCGGCTGGCAGCAGGAAGCAAATCTCGGCGTGCATCTCAGTCAGGTTTTCGGCAACTTCTTCGGCGACGACGAAGACCTCACGCCGCAGCAGCTGTCGCGCGAAGTCGGCAATGCGATGCAGGAAGGCCAGTCGATGACCAGCCTTTCGCTTGCGGGCGGCGCGTTTGGCGGATTTGCGCTTGGCGGTTTACTGTTCGCGCCTGTCTGGTTGCGCGCCGGACGCCGCCACCCGAAAGTCGAGGGCACGAAACCCTCGCCCAAAGCCGGCGGCCCGAAACCGCTATAAGCGGTTTATATCCGTACAGATAGTTTGCATAAACGCACTCGTGCGATTTATTATATTTTCTTGAACGTTCGCGACACAATCTTGCTAAAATTTCCGGCGCTGCTAGACTGCATCATCCATTACGGAATCTGATGTTCAGGAAAGCGCGGCCCCTAAAAGGCTGCGGCATGGCATGGCTGAAAAACG
>JAYUPV010000500.1:0-9239 GCA_043759865.1 Alphaproteobacteria bacterium
CGCGACTTCCACTTCTACACGCTGAACCGCGCCGAGCTGACGCTCGCCATATGCCACATGCTCGGCATGCGTTCGCAAAAACTGCAGCAGGCGGCTGCGTAGGAATATAAAAATTAGGGCGCAACTCCCGCAGGGCCGATGGGAGAGTGCGAAAGAGACAGGCAGAACGAAGACGATTTAAGACAGGAGAAAGAAAATGGTACAGGCAACGAATTTAGGCTTCCCCCGCATTGGCGCGAAGCGCGAACTGAAAAAGGCGCTCGAAGCGTATTGGGCAAAGGAAATTTCGAAAGAAGACCTTTACAAGGCGGGCGCAGATCTGCGCGCCATCAACTGGAAGCTGCAGCAATCGGCCGAGCTTTCACACATCCCCTCCAATGATTTCACCTACTACGACCATATCCTCGCAACTTCGGTGCTGGTCGGCGCGGTTCCGGCGCGTTACGGCTGGGACGGAAAATCGAACGTCGATATTGACATCTTTTTCGCCATGGCGCGCGGCAACGCCACCGTCGGCGCGATGGAAATGACCAAGTGGTTCGACACCAATTATCACTATATCGTTCCCGAATTCACCAAGGACCAGACGTTTAAACTGTCCGGCGACCGCCCTGTGGCACATTTCAACGAAGCCAAGGCTCTTGGCATCGTCACGCGCCCCGTGCTGGTCGGCCCCGTGTCGTACCTGCTGGTCGGCAAAATGAAAGACGGCGGCGATGCGCTGAGCCTGCTCGACAAGCTGCTGCCGGTGTATGAAACCATCCTGAAACAGCTCGCCGATGCGGGCTCAGAATGGGTGCAGATGGACGAGCCCTGCTTCGTGCTCGACCAGGCGGATGCCGCGCGCGATGCGCTGAAAAAGGCCTATGACCGCCTTTCGAAAGCCGCGCCGAAACTGAAACTGCTCGTCGCAACTTACTTTGACGAACTCGGCGACAACCTTGAAACCGTGTTCGGCCTGCCGGTGGCCGGCGTTCACATCGACCTGAAGCGCGCGCCGCAGCAGTTCGATGCCGCTCTTGCAGCCGTCCGCAAAGATCAGGTTCTCTCGCTCGGCGTTATCGACGGCCGCAACATCTGGCGTGCCGACCTGTCGGCTGCGCTGCCGCTCGTTGAAAAAGCGGTGAAGGCGCATGGCTCCGACAATATCTTCGTCGCGCCCAGCTGCTCCCTGCTGCACGTGCCGGTCGATCTCGACAGCGAAAAGTCGTTCGACGCGGAACTGAAACAGTGGCTCGCCTTCGCGAAACAGAAGCTCGATGAAGTCTCGTCCCTCGCGCAAGCCGCAAGCGGCGCGAAAGGCTCGACCTTTGACAGCTTCGAGGAAAGCGACAAGGCGGCAGCCGCCCGCAAGACATCAAAGCGCATCCACAACCCCGCGGTAAAAGATCGCGCGGCCAAGGTGACCGCCGCGATGCTGAGCCGCCAGAACACCTTTGACAAGCGTATCGTGCAGCAGCAAAAGGCGCTCAACCTGCCGCTGTTCCCGACCACCACCATCGGCTCCTTCCCCCAGACTCCCGAAATCCGTGGCGCGCGCGCCGAGCACAAATCGGGCAAGATCACCGACGCGCAATACAACGACTTCCTGAAAAAGGAAATCGCCAACTGCGTGAAGATCCAGGAAGAAATCGGCATCGACGTGTTTGTGCATGGCGAAGCCGAGCGCAACGATATGGTCGAATATTTTGGCGAGCAGTTCGAGGGTTACACCTTCAGCAAATTCGGCTGGGTGCAGTCCTACGGCTCGCGCTACGTGAAGCCGCCGATCGTGTTCGGTGACGTTTCGCGCCCGAAACCGATGACCGTCGAATGGTCGAAATACGCGCAATCGCTAACCAAGAAGCCCATGAAAGGCATGCTGACGGGTCCCGTCACCATCCTGCAATGGTCCTTCGTGCGCGACGACCAGCCGCGTTCCGAAACTGCCAAGCAAATCGCCCTTGCGCTGCGTGACGAAGTGCTCGACCTCGAAAAGGCAGGCATCAAGGTTATTCAAATCGACGAACCTGCCGTGCGCGAAGGCCTGCCTCTCCGCAAGAAAAACTGGAAAGCATTCCTCCGCTGGTCGGTTGATGCGTTCCGCCTGTCGGCTGCTGGTGTGAAGGACGAGACACAAATCCATACGCACATGTGCTATGCCGAATTCAACGACATCATCGAGGCAGTCGCCGAGCTTGACGCCGACGTGATCTCGATTGAAACCTCGCGCTCGCAAATGGAACTGCTGGACGCTTTCGTCGATTTCAAATATCCGAACGAGATCGGACCCGGCGTTTACGACATCCACAGCCCCCGCGTCGTGCCGCAAGGCGAGATGGAGGCGCTGTTGAAAAAAGCATCAGCCGTCATCAAGCCCGAGCAGCTCTGGGTCAACCCCGATTGCGGCCTTAAAACCCGCAAATGGGAAGAAACCAAGACCTGCCTGCGTAACATGGTGGGGGCTGCACAAGCCATGCGCAAAATCGCGCAAGCGGCCTGATATCTTCCTCCGAAGGAGGCTGTTGGCATGTTGCGCTTTGCTGCTGTCGTAGCGCTGTTTGGTTTCATAGCGGTGCTGTCCGTTGTTTCGTTCGCGACGAACAAGGATAGCACCTGGAACCTTCCCCCGTCGCTTGCGGAGCATAACCTTTCGGAACATCAAGCCGAGCGCCTCGAAAAAATCCCTGCATCGGCGGCCATCTCCGCCCATCGGGACGGATACCTGCAGGTACTGGACGCTGATGGTGGCAATGTGGTGCAGATATCCTTCGGCAGGCCGCAGGGTACATGGGAGCATGCGGCGGTCAGCCCCGGTCGCCGCCGCATCGCCGCGAACGAGCAGTTGCCAAATCCGGCAGACAGGCCGGGCGGCGTTTCGCGGCTGTGGCTTTTCGACATAGTGAAACAGACGCGCACGCGGCTTGTCCCTTATTTCGAAACGGCCGGCAATGGCGGGGTGGACTGGGACAAAAATGGCTTCATCTATTTCGCGGCGAAGGAAAAGGACGCCGTCGCGCATCCAGAGACTCCTGCCGACTTCAGGGCGAATGCCGCCGAGAACGATATTTACCGCATCAAGTATGACGGCACGAGCCTCGAGCGCCTGACGCAGAGCCATGACCATGGGGAAGCCGATGTTTCCGTCTCCGAAGACGGCACGATGATCGCCTATGCCAGCATGAATATTACCGAGGTGGTCATGGAAATATGGGTGGCTCAGTCGGATGGGAAGAATGCGCGCCTTGTATTCAAGGGTGGCAAGCCCGGCGTTTCCAGCGTGCATGATCCGGAATTGTCGCCGGATAACAAATATATCGTTTTCAGCCGCGTTAACCGTGATGTGCCGCCGAATTTTCCCGACAATCCCGCCGCCAACACGGCGCACGATATTTACCGTACCACGCTCGAGGGCGACGGGCTGATGCGCCTGACAAAGCCCGGCCACATCTCTATCGCGCCCGACTGGGTGGGTGGTAAAGTGCTGTTCCTCGACATCAGCGAGCAGGAACGCTATGCAGGCCTTTCCATCGTCGCGCCCGACGCGCCCGATCAGGCTTCCAGTATCATCAACAGGGACATGAATATCGCGAAGTGGATTCCGTAGTAGAACGAAAAAGCCCGGCAGCGATGCCGGGCTTTTTTCTTTAAGAAAGTAACGGGCTTATGCCTTGGTTTCTTCGGCTTCGTCGCGGCCGTAATATTTCTGGTGGTATTTCACTTCGGCGACGTCATCGTTTACCGGCAGGAGTTGCTGGACTTTCGCCGACTGCGTTTGCGCGGCTTTTGCCTGCACAGCGGCTGCTTCCGATGCGGTCTTGATAAAGGTAAACATGGGCATACTCCTCTTTCGCGTTCTGAAGAAACTACCACAGGCTTTTTGATAATGCAATATGAAAATCAAAAGGCGGGCCCGATTTCGCGCGACCCGCCTTCCGAATTAACCATTGTTACCGCTAGCGTCCGAGTGCCTGAGTCTTTTTCACGGCAGGTGCGGCCGTCGCGTTGACGGTGACCGCTTGTTGAACAGAACGGAACGGCGACACGAGGTCGTTGTATTTCGCATCGAGCAGCAGCAGCGTTTCCGACATGATCGCGCCGGCGTTCAGCGCCGTCGGGCCAATTTTGCCGCCCGACACGCCGGGGCTGTCGGGGTAGGGGTATTTCGTGACCATCATGTGACCGGCAACGGGCACGCCGATGACGCTGAGGCTGTCGGCGGGCTTGCCTGCCGCGTCGAGCAGCGAGAAGTCCTTGCCCACATCCACGCCTGCCTTAGTCCAATGCGGCAGGGCGTAGCCTTTTTTCATGATGTCGGACCACAACGGGTCGCCGATTTCGTCCGTCGAGGGGTTGAAGTTGACCGAGTTGCCCATCGCCGAGAACACGTAGTCGAAGGGCTGCCGTTCTACATCTTCCTGCGCGCCGCTGAACTGCGTTTTCAGCAGGCTTGAATTGGGCTGGGTCGTGGTAACAAGCGCGAAAAGTTTGCCGTCGCCCTGTTCGACGCCTTTGATGAGGCCGGTCTCGACCTTGATCTGGCCCGAAGCGATGGCTTCGCGCACGGCAACGCCGGTGTCGGGCGTCACGCCAGCGCGGCGACTGGTGATGAGGGCTTCATAGGCGCCCCACAGCGCTGCCAAATCTTTTTTCGGGAACTTGGCCGAGACTTCGGGCACGAAGCGTTCCCAATAGCCGAGAATTTCGCCG
The DNA here is from genome assembly GCA_043759865.1 of Alphaproteobacteria bacterium. Taxonomy (GTDB): domain Bacteria; phylum Pseudomonadota; class Alphaproteobacteria; order Micavibrionales; family UBA2020; genus JAPWJZ01. The sequence goes on from JAYUPV010000500.1 coordinate 4,690, forward strand.
GAGGAATAGCCCTGCGCCGACAGCTCGGTGAATTCCTGTATGATGTTGCGCACCAGCAGCTGCGTGGTTTTCGATTCAAGAAATTTCGGCGGGTGCTTGGTGAATTCAAGCTCGGCCTGCGGGCGCGGCTCGCCCTTGATGCGCTTCGCGAGATATTCTTCGGGCGAAGTCGGCTCGAAGGTCGAGTGCATGAAGCCACGGCGTGACATCATGGTGATCTGACCCTTGTAGCCCTGATTGATGAGACGCGCGGCGATATCCATGCCGGTGAGGCCCGTGCCGATGATCAGCAGGTCATCGCATTTGCCCGCGCAGACTTCTGCGTAGGCCGCGTTTGCGCCCGAAGTATAGGGCTGGCCGACGAAGTGCGGGTGGTGCGCGACGGCCTTGGCGAATTTCGGGGCGAGAGACTCCTGGAAGCCGGTGGCGAGCACGACATGGCTTGCTTCAATCTTGACGCCGTCGCTGCAATGCAGCACCGCGCCGCCGTCTTTTTTCTTGTCGAGGGCGACGATGTTTTTGTGCTCGAAATCGACATTCGCCTTCGCGCCCGCTTTCTCGATCGCGATATCGAGCATATGCGAGATGTACTCGCTCACCATCTGGCGCGGCGGGTCTGTCAGCGCGTGCAGGATTTCAGGGTCGCTCTTCGCTTTGGCCTGTTCCTGAATGTATTCGACAAAGGTCGGGAAGCCTGGGGGGTATTTGCCGACCGGAAAGAAGTTCAGCGTGCGCGCGCCGGAATTCAGGTTGTGCCCGCGATAGGCGGGGCCTTTCGAATAGGCAACGCCGCCCTGCAGCTGCTCGGCATAACGCTCGAGCATCCTGATCTGGACAGGAGATGTGATGGTGGTGTCCGCCGCGATGCGCGCCAGCGTGTGGACGAGGAACACCGTACCGGCAAGGCCGCCGCCGACGATTGCTATCGGCGCATCTGTCGATGTGGGGGCTTCGGGCGAATTGTCTTGAGTGATCATTGTTTACACTTTCTAAAATGAACCGCAAAAAATCCTGTGTTCTGTACGGGTTTGACCTGCCCGTTTGTTTTGTAGTCTTGCCTGCTCCGAACCCCTTGGAACCGGCAAAGCGGAGAACATATGTTAATTTTATGTTAAAGAGAATAGCAGAAATTGTTTTCGTAATCAAGCAAAAACGTATAAGAATACCCCACCTGAGCATATGATGTTCAGGCATTGAACATATGCCCACCCTAAAACGCCATATTTCGGGCAGTTAGCGGATAAGGCTCAGGGTTTCGGGGGTTTGGGGGCCGAGGCCGAGGGGGCGGCAGAACCGTAACCGGTGCGCTGTCGGCGGTACTGTTTCACAAAATCGCCGATGGCGGCGGGGGATTCGGGCTTCGGTGTCTGGACGATCATGTTCTCGAGCGTGCGGTGCGCGCTCTCTGAACTGTCGATTTTTTTGAACTCTGTCAGCGCCTGCGTGACGCGCGACTGGAACAGCGCCTCGTTCGCGGCATAGTCGCCCAGACCCTTGTTCATCAGGTCATACAGACCCTCGGCATGCAGCACATAGGTGGCGACACGGCACTGCAGGACGAAGCGGTCGTATTCGGTGGTGTCGACGCCATAGGCGCGCAGCTGCTTCAGCGAGCTTTCCGCGAGGCGCAGCGAAGTATCGGCATCGTCGATAAGCCCGCCGAAGCCCGTCTGGCTGTATTTGTCGCAGTATGCGTCAAGATGCTTCTGTGCCTGTTCCACCTGATTGACGAAACTGTCGAGGATGCTGAGCGCGCGCAACCCGTTCAGGATGGTCTGGTAATCGCTCTTGTGCGCTGCGGTGTTGAAATTATCGAGCAGGAAATGCGTGTTGGGCAGCTTGCTGACCGGGCCGTTGTTGTCGAACTCGGCGGCGGGGCGCTCGTTGTTCAGGTTCGCGCTGTCGACATCGGGCTGGTAAAAAGTGCAGCCGATGGGCAGCACGCGCTCGTTCGGGCGTGCATGTGGCTTGCCGTTGGTGTCATAGACATAGCCCTCGCGCTCGGCGAAGGCCTTGTAATGGATGAAGCGCATCATGGGCGCGTCGGGGTAGAGCTTGTCGTAAGCGAGGGGTTTGTCCTTGCAGTCCTTCTCGTGCGTGCCGAGCAGCTCGAGCGCCTCCTTGAAATTCACTTTGCCTTTGACCAGCTGGGTGGTGGTGGTGTTTTTCTGGCGATAGGGGTTGAAGCCGTTCTGCGTCGTGGTCACGACCTTGCTGACCGTCCATGTTTTTTTGACGGGGTCGTCGAGATATGCCTCGAAATGCTGGTGCTGGCTGCCGCCTTTGAAATTCTTCACGGCAAAAGTCTCGGTCGCGCAATAGGTGCCGAACAGCGGGTGCAGGATATGGGGGCCCGGAATGTTTGTGTTTGGCGCGTTCATTTGCGGCGGCTGTCTCCGAAACCCGTTGAATTTATGGAATTTTATTTTTACCAGAGGCAGGGGGCGGGGTCAATTTACTATTTCATCATTATCTTCAGCCCGTTAGGGGTATTAATCTTTTATCAGCGATTACCGTTTACAATAAAGTTAGACCACTGCGCCGGGCGTTTGCCCATCTGCGAAGCTATTGTTAGGCAAGGAGAAATTCAATAATGAAAAACAGCTTTCTTGCTTTGGCTGTTGTCGGCGTCGTGGCCTTTTCACAAGGCGCGTCCGCCGACACGACCGACCTTCACGCGAACGCCGACTTTACGTCGGGTGTGACGCTTGGCAACGAACAGGATTTTGTTTTCGGCACGGTCGATTTTTCGGGCAGCCCGGGGGCGGGGGATACGGTATCTCTTGGCACCGACGGCTCGATTAACTACGCTGGCGGCAATTTCGGCGGACTTGGCACCGGCACGCCCGGCAGAGTCGATGTAACGGCCGGTACCAACGGCCAGATCGTCGAGGTTTTCTGCGATACCTCCGCAACGCTTACCAACAGCACGGGTGCTTCTTCGATTGACGCGGTGAATATCAAGGTTGCGCCCGAAAACGCCACTGGCAGCTATTCAGGCTCGGGCCAGCCCTGCAACGGCACTTCGGGTGCCGCAGCCAACAGCTTTACCCTGAACCTCGGCACCCTCGATACGTTTGTGTTCGGCGCACAGCTCGATGGTGGCACGGCGACCGGCCTTACGGGCGCGAATTACTCCACATCCAATCCGGGCGGCGACAGCGTGCAGGTCGATGTGTTTTATCAATAAAAGCGGCGCAGCCGCATAACGGTACCTGACATTTTTTGGGAGCGTTTGGCAGCATGCCGCGGGTATGCAGGAGCAAGGCAATGGCAGACAAAGAAGACGAAAAACCGCCCGCAACACCTCCGCCGCCTCCGCCGGAAGACAAAACGTCGGTGATTACCGTCAATTTCATGGACGGCGCGATCGTCTCGAAGGTGCAGTTCGAGAGCGAAGGCGGCATACCGAAATTCCTGCGCGACATGGCAAAGTTCGCCAAGCAGAACAATGTCAAATCCGTCGTGGTCATGACCATCAACGACCAGGAGCATGTGGACTGGGTCCACATCGCCGACACCGAACACCACCTCGCCCTTGCCGCCCTGTGCCTTGACGACATCAAGGACGACCTGAAGGCGGTTATCTTCAAGGAATACGAAGACGATGAAACCTAGCGGGAGCAGGGCGCATGATGAACCGGATATCCGACATCCTGACCTATGCCACCCTTGCGTTCCTGGTCGTTTTTTTTCTGCGGGAAGGCATCAGGTATGTCGCTTATGATATTCAGGGCGTTGTGCTGGAAGTTGTGAAACCGGCTGAGCTGGCCACCAAGACAGACGGAAAAAGCCTGAAATTCCTGACTTACAATGTCCTCGTCACCCCTGTCGCCCTTGACCGGCGCATGGCGCCGCTGTTCAGGATATTGCGCGATTCCGATGCCGATGTGATGGCGCTGCAGGAAGTCGGCGCAAACGGAGAGTGGTTCATGGCACAGCTGGAAAAAGAGGACTGGGCCAAGAAATATTACCGTGTCGGAGCAAATCCCGGCGAATGCGGCGGGCAGTTTATTCTCTCGAAATTGCCGGCAGAGGCTGCGATATGCTACGGCCTGCCGGGAAAGCAGCGTCGGACGGTGCTGATCGCCACGCTCCTGACGGCGGCAGGGCCTTTCAAGCTTGCAACCACGCACATGGAAAGCCCGCCGCGCAAGGACAAGGTCGTGCGCGCCAGCCAGCTTGACAAAATTTTCGAGAAATTGGGACGTGATGGCGACGCAGCCCTGTTGGGCGATGTTAACTTCGGCGATGGCGAGCCCGAGGGCGCGCGCCTCGACCCGGCATACACAGATATCTGGCGCAAGCTGCGTCCGAAGGAACATGGCTTTACATGGGATAATGAAAAAAGCGGTCTTGCCGACAGCACAAGGTTTCCCGGCGAGCCGAGCCGCCGCCTCGACCGCGTGCTGGTGCGTTCCAAAACATGGAAAGCGGGATCGATAAAAATAATCGGTGACAAGCCGACGGATGCGGGCAAAAACGATATGTTCCCTTCCGACCATTTCGGCCTGTCCGGCACGCTGACGCGTTAAATATTGTTTAAGAAG
>JAYUPV010000501.1:0-3592 GCA_043759865.1 Alphaproteobacteria bacterium
AATTCCCGACCTGACAGAAACACAGGTTATAATTCGTACTGAATGGCCGGGGCAAGCGCCGCAAATTATTGAAGACCAAGTCACCTATCTTCCTGACAGACGGCCCCGGTGCCGACGTCATCCGGCGCATCGCGCTGCCGATGGTGGGTGGGATGGTGTCGACGACCATCCTGACGCTGCTGCTGGTGCCTGCCGTCTACGCCATTTATATGCGGCGCAGCAAATAGGACAAGGCGTTCAGCCTTGTCAGATTAACACTTTCTGGTCGAGGGTGCCGTGAGGGGAGCTGAAATCCCCTCGGTCGATGGTTAGTCGGAAGGAGCGCGAAGGCCTCCTTCCTGATGGCGCATTGCATCGGCCAGAACGGTGCATGGCGGGAACGCCACAGGAAGGCGGCGCGGCTCATAGGTCGCGCCTGCCTCTGGCACGGGAGCAGCCCCAGCAACCAAGCGCGGTGCGCGGCGGTCGCGGTGTCGGGTGCGGGAGTGCCAAGGGCATGATGCCAGGATGCGGCTGGATGATGCGCCCATCGGCGCAGCTTTCAGCGTCATGCGTCCTAGCCATCATGCCGCGCCGACGCGCCAGCGATCGGCGACTACAGGGAGGTATGCAACAGGAGGGAAAACAGGCTGCCGGAGGTGGCGGCATTTCCCTCCTTTGCCAAGGTTGTCTCGGGGGAACGAAATCCGGCAGGAATTTGTAATACCGAGAACACCTTGTAATGCTGCACCGCAGCAATCTATGGATTTGAAAATATTTATTGTGCGCTGTTGCGCGGCGGATTAGCCCGCGTTTCTCAGGGCTTTTGTTCCGTTCTTCACCTGTAAAATCAATAGCGGATTCATCCGATTAAGGCAAGATTCACTATCAAAAGCAGTCCGTTTTTATGGTCGGCGGGCAGCTCGTTTTTTGGGCTTTTAGGGGGTGCGTTTTCAGGGTCTGATTTAACTCCGATTAATGAGCCGTTGATAGACTAAAGGGTATCAGAAGAGAACATTTAGACTCGGATTTTTACACCGTAATTTTATTACTTTCATGTGATTGATTGCGCACCGCAACATTCTGTCAGGGGACGAATGATGGGGGATGAAAAGCCAGAAATTAAGAAATACGCACCGCAGTTTTCGGTCAGGTTAACCTTGGCAGAACGCGCGCGGCTGGATAAAGAAGCGGGGCAACTGGCGATAAGTGACTATGTCCGTACCCGGCTTTTTGATAGTCCCGATACCCGCCAGCGCGTCTACCGGCGTCCGGTTCAGGACGCTGAAGCCTTGGGTCAGGTATTGGCTGCTTTGGGCAATACCCGCATGGCGGGAAATCTTTACCAGATCGTCCGCGCCGTTCATGCCGGGGAGCTGGCCGTTACCGCAGAGCAGCAAAAAGACCTTGAAGAAGCATTGGTTAACGTCCGAGAAATGCGCCAATGGTTAATGGCGGCTCTCGGCCTGCAGGGCGATGCTAAAAATGGGATGAAAGACGGCGGCACGCTGCGCGTACCGCCCGAAACCGCCCCTCCGCCTGCGGCGGAGGATGGCGTTTCCGGCTCCTCGGATCGGGGCAAGGCATGATTTTCTACGCCAGCCAGAGGGGTAATGCGGCGGCACTGGCGAAGCACCTGCTCAACGTATCAGAAAACGAGCATGTCACCGTGCATGAAGTCTCGGGCTTCGTCGCGCAAGACCTCGCGGGGGCGCTGATGGAAGCCTATGCCATCAGCAAAGGTTCAAGCGTCCGCCAGTTTCTCTTCGCCATCAGCCTCAACCCGCCCGATTATGCCGATGTGCCGGTAGAAGATTTCGAGGCCGTTATCGAGGACATCGAAAAAAAGCTGAAGCTGGAAGGCCAGCCCCGCATCGTCGTCTTCCATGAAAAGAAAGGTCGCCGCCATTGTCACGTTATATGGCTGCGGCTCAAGCCTTCGACCCATTCCAACAGGCTTATCGGCGTCAATATGTCCCACTTCAAGTTCAAGCTGATGGACATATCACGCGGGTTATTCCTCAAATACGGCTGGAAAATGCCCAAGGGCATGGAAAAGGGCAAAGGCAGGGGTGACGGCGTATCTCCCAGCCCATCAAAAAAAAACCCTTTCAGCTACAGCAAAAATGAATACCAGCAGGCCATAGGACTTGCCGAAGACCCGCTGGCCCTGAAAATGCTGTTCAGGAAAAGTTGGGAAACAACAGATACCAAGCAAACCTTCGCCCGTTTTCTGTCAGAAAACGGGTTTTTTCTTGCCCAAGGCGACAGTCGGGGTTACGTGGCGGTCGATCTCGCGGGCAAGGTCTATTCGCTCTCGCGGTGGATAGACATACCCACCCGCGACCTCAAGGCGCGGCTCGGGCCGCATGAGCAATTGCCGACCATCGAAAAAGCCCGCGCCTTTATCGCGGAGCGCATGACCGCAAGCCTCAAGGCGCATATTGAACAGGTCAAGGTTGAGGCAAAGCAAAAGCGCCTGCCGCTGGTGCAGGAAATCCGGCTGCTGACGGCGCAACACCGAAAGGAAAGGTCTGACCTTGTATATAGGCAGGAAAATCGCCAGCGCGAAGAAACAAAAGTCAGGGTTGCCCGCTTCGCCAAGGGCGTTGCGGGCTTGTGGGAGCGGGCAACAGGGGAATACCAGAAAAAATGCGCCCTCAATGCCATAGAAATCAAGGCTTGCCGCGAAAGAGACAGGAAAGAACTGCACGTTCTCGTCCGCGCCCAGCTACAGGAAAGGCAGAGACTGGAAAAGACTGTCCAGTTCTATCGTCAGGAGTATGTGCAGGAAACCGCCCGTATTCGGCGCGAGATTGCACAATATATATCGACGGCGACCGAGCCTAAATCCGCGCTGCCGTCGTCCGCTGCCGCCGCCACAGGCGGCTTTGGTGTTCTTCCCACGCCGCTGGCGCAGGAAACCAGGGATGCCAGAGGCCAGGAATTTAACCGCACCATCGAAAAACTGCCGCTTGCCGTGCAACTGGCACAGGTCGAAACGAAAATCGCCCTGCTGTCGGGCGATATGTCGCTGCTGCAAGCCTCGCTCGAAAGCAGCCTGCTCTCCGATGAAATGCGCGGGCGCATCCGGCGTTTGATAGAAAAGACTCTTGAAACCCTGCAGCTCAGGGCCATCGAGACAAAGACGGAAGAACAGAAAGCACAAGAAAAGACGCGCGAGTATCAGGCGAAACAGGCCGAATTTAACGAGTATGTCCGGCAATATGCCTTCTTGCAGATGAGGGGCGAGGAAGAATTGCGGCGACAGGAGGCCAACCGTTCCTTCTATGCCGTCATCCAGAATATGAGTTATGCCCTGAACGGGCTGCCTGCATGGCGGGTTTCCGTTATGCCGCCGCCGGAGGACAAGCGGCTGGATGAGCGCGAGTATGTCCAGAAAATCGTTCTGCAGCGCGATAACACGCAGCTTGTAAACCGCGTATTCAACGCGCCGGAGAACGAAAGCCTCGTTTCCCGGCGTCCGCCGATAGACCCGAAAGTGGCCGTGCCGAACCTGCGCCGTAACGTCCTCGAAGTCAGGGAAATGCTTTCGCGGGCGGGCATCCGCCCCCCGACCGGGGGCGGTGTCAGCACGGTCGCGCCCGCCGCC
>JAYUPV010000502.1:0-3046 GCA_043759865.1 Alphaproteobacteria bacterium
GGCAAGCTCTGCGACGAAGGCTTTCCGGCCGACGGCAAATCGCGGCTGCTGCAAAACGTGAAGGACGAGGACATTACCGGCGAAATGCTCGCCTCCTGCGCCCGTGCGCTCATGCACCGCGCCCTGCCGCTTGATTTAAAGGGCATCGATGTCTGCGGCACGGGCGGCGACAAAAGCAAGAACAACATCAAGACCTTCAATATCTCCACCGCCGTCGCATTTGTGGTCGCGGCGGGCGGGGTTTCGGTCATCAAGCACGGCAACCGCGCCGTTTCCGGCGTCAGCGGTTCGAGCGATGTTCTGGTTGCGTTGAAAATTCCTGTCGCCACCAATGCGGCGATGGCGAAAATACAGCACCAGAAACACAATCTCTGCTTCGTTTCCGCACCCGCCTTTCACCCCACACTCGCCGGCCTCGCGCCGATACGCAAAGCGCTCGGCCGTCCGACTTTCCTCAACCTGCTCGGCCCCCTGTGCAACCCTGCACGCACCGCGCGGCAGCTGATGGGCGTGTACGGTTTTCAGGAGCAGGTGGCCGATGCCGGCAAGCGCCTTGGCCGCAACGACATGATGCTCGTGCATAGCGAAGACGGCCTCGACGAAATTTCCTTAAGCGACCTCACCCGCATCATCCGTGTGAAAGAAGGCAAGGTGGAAGACACGCTTATCTGCCCCGAAGATGTCGGCCTTGTCACCACACCCATCGAAAAACTGCAGGGCGGCTCGGCGGAACAAAACGGCGCGATTATCCATGCCGTATTTTCGGGCACGGAAGGCGCTCCTTGCGACATCATCTGCCTCAATGCCGCCGCCGGTTTTGTAACCGCTGGCAAAGACCCCGACCTGAAAAGCGGTCTGGAACGCGCACGACAAGTCATCAAGGACGGCCTTGCCCTGAAGAAACTTACAGCCATGAAAACCGCCGCATGAGCAATTTTCTGCAAAAAATACGCGGGCTGACCGAAACACGCGTCGCAAAGGCGAAACAATCCGTTTCCGTCGCCGACCTCGAACAATCGCCGCTGTTCAAGCGCGTCCCGCATGATGTTAAGGCGGCTTTCCGTGAAGATGCCTACAACATCATCGCCGAAATCAAGTTTGCGAGTCCGTCCGAAGGCGATATCCATGCAGGCGGCAACCCTGTTGCGATTGCGGAGGGGTATCTGAGCGCGGGGGCGAAAATGCTCTCTATCCTCACCGAACCCGAATTTTTCAAGGGCGATCTCGGCTATTTGAAAGCCGTGCGCGAAAAGCGTGCCGATGCGAGGTTGCTGCGAAAAGACTTCATGGTCGATACTTACCAGCTGTTTGAAGCCAAAGCCCATGGTGCGGATGCGATATTGCTGATTGTCGCCATGACCGAATTTGCGCTGACCAACGACTTGTTTCAGGCGGCAACCGGCCTCGGCCTTGCGCCGCTGGTCGAGGTGCATGACGAGGCGGAGCTGGAAGAAGCGGTAAAACTCGGCGCGGATTTTATCGGCGTTAACAACCGCAACCTGAAAACCCTGAAAACCGACCTCGATATCGGCCGCCGCTTGGCGCAACAAAAACCCAAGGACAGCGTTTTCATCTGCGAAAGCGGATTGTCGCGCGCGGATGATTTAAAAGCCATGAAATCGCTCGGCTATAACGGCTTCCTGATGGGAACGTCATTCATGCGTAAGGATAATCCCGGCAAGGCGCTGGGCGATTTGCAGGAACAGTTGAAATGCGCGTAAAAATCTGTGGTTTAACGCGGCTGGACGATGCCCGCCTTGCACAAGACCTTGGCGCATGGGCGCTCGGCTTTATTTTTTATCCGAAATCAAAACGCTATATCAAGCCCGACGACGCGAAAATTATTATCAGCGGCCTGCAACCAACCGCGCAACCCGTCGGCGTTTTCGTGAATGACACGCAGGAAGCCCTTGGCGTCGCCGCGCGCATCGGCCTGAAAGGGCTGCAACTGCATGGCGACGAAACACCGGAAGAATGCAAAATGGCGCGCGCGGGTTTCTCCGGCATGCTGATTAAGGCACTGCGCCCTGAAAAAGAATCCGACCTTGCCAAAATCAGCGCTTATAAAGGCATCGCCGATTACATTTTAATCGATGCGGCGGCGGGCGGGCAATATGGCGGCACGGGGCAGACAAGCGACTGGGGACTTGCAAAAAGAGCCTCCGGTTTCGGTGTTCCCGTCATTCTTGCGGGCGGGCTCGGGCCTGAAAATATCGCGGACGCCGTCAAACAGGTAAATCCCTTCGCCACCGACCTGGCCGGCAGCGTGGAACAAAGCCCCGGCATCAAAGCGCCGGAAAAATTACTGGCGCTTTTTACGTCATTAAAAGGAATAGCGGCATGAAAACCAATACGCGCACAAACCCCGACGATCGCGGCTATTTCGGCGATTTTGGCGGCAGGTTCGTGCCCGACACGCTGATGGCGCCGTTGCTGGAGCTGGAAAAGGCCTATAACCACCTCTCGGAACTGCCTGCCTTTTGGGATGAATACAACAGCCTGCTAAAAAACTTTGTCGGGCGCGAAACGCCGCTGCAGCATGCAGCGCGGCTTTCCGCGCATCTCGGCGGTGCGAAGATTTACCTGAAGCGCGAAGACCTGACGCATACCGGCGCGCACAAAATCAACAACGCGATGGGGCAGATATTGCTCGCGCGGCATATGGGCAAAACGCGCATCATCGCTGAAACGGGTGCGGGGCAGCACGGCGTAGCAACGGCGGCGGCCTCCGCGCAATTTGGCATGAAATGCGTGGTCTATATGGGTGCCGACGACATGGCGCGGCAGGAAATGAACGTGTTCCGCATGCGCCTGTTGGGGGCCGAGGTTATGCCCGTGACGGCAGGATCGCGCACGCTGAAAGACGCGGTGAGCGAGGCCATGCGCGACTGGGTCGGCAATATCGCGGACACGCATTACCTTCTCGGCTCCGCCCTCGGGCCACATCCCTATCCGCGTATGGTGCGTGATTTTCAGGCTGTGATTGGCAAGGAAGCGCGCGCACAGATTTTGGAGCACGAAGGCAAACTACCCGATGCCGTCATTG
>JAYUPV010000503.1:0-2527 GCA_043759865.1 Alphaproteobacteria bacterium
CGCAAGCTCGTCTGTCAGGTGGACGATGCCGGCGTTGCGCGTGGCCCAGTCGAGGGCTTTGATCTGGTCTTCCTTGTTTCCGCTGTCGAGTGCGTTTTCGAGCACCAGCAGCAGCGCATCATGCGCCTTTTGCTGCGTTTGCGTCATATGGGCATGAGGACTGTCCGGCATGAGTTTCTCTCCTGAATGCGCTTTGTGAACCAGCCGGATTTCCCCCCGTGGGCATCCTGCCTTGAAAATAGCGCATCCCTAATACTAAGGCCGACTCGGAAAAGTCATCAACTCAATCAGGTTTAAATGCCTTTGAAATGCTTGGCGTTTTTACCTCAAATTGTTTCTATCTAAAAAAAACCCCCAATGAAAACAAAGAAAAGGGCCGGGGTTCGCGCCCCGGCCTTTCTTGTCCATGCCCCGGCCCTATTCGGCAGGCGGGCGCGGCAGCATTCTGATGAGTTTCTGGCGTTCTTCCGGCGTCACGTTTTTCAAGACCCCCTTGCCGAGCGTCTGCGCAACGTCGATGAGCTTGTTCAATTCGGTGCGCACATCGGCCATCGCCTTGTCGAGGTCTTCCTCTTTATAGTCAGGCTTCACAAGCAGCTGTTTCACCGCATCGCGCTTTTCGCGCACGGCTTTCAGCTGCGCCTGCACAGCGGGCCAATCTTTTTCCGCCGAAGCCACGGCCTTGTCGCGGCTTTCGGGGCTGAGGCTTTGCAGCGCGCCGAGCAGCTTGCCGACTTTGAAGCCCCCGAGATCGCCGCCATACATATGCTTGCCCACGACCATGCCGCCGAAAAACACGTTGGCCGTGAGCGAGAGGAAAAGCAGGATACCGATTAGCGGTTTAGAACACGAAATTTGCGTCGTCATATTACATTCTCCCATCCGATGTCGCCGAATACCATGGAGGCGAGCATGTTCTGCTCCGCCCCGCCTGCGCTGCCCGCAACCACGCCGAGAACGGCGACAGTGGCGAACGCGGCCAATTTAAGGGCAATCCCGTATTGCCAGTCCGTCATGAAACGCACAAGCCAGCCTGCGCGTGCGGGTTCGTCAGCTATTTGCGCCAGATGCGGCACCACGGTGGTGATGCGGGACAGCAGCGCCTCGGGCGCTTGCTCCGATTTCAGCTTTTGCAACTGGTCTTCCCATTTCTCAGCCATATTTCGCCCTTTCTTCTTCCAGCATGCCCTTCATCGACTTCCGTGCCCGCACCAGCAGGCCTTCGAGCGCCTTGATGTGCAAGTCCATCGCTTCGGCGGCCTCGGGGTTGGTCATCCCCTCGAAATAGCACAAGGTCACCGCCAGCCTTTGTCTCTCCGGCAACGTGTTCAGCGCCGCCCTTACTTTTGCCTGCTGCTGCCGCTCTGCCAGCAGTACTTCGCTGTCCGGCTCCTTGCTCGCGAGATCTTCGGGTATCTCCGAAGTGTCCCGGCGGAACTTTCGCAGGTGGTCGTTGCAGCAGTTGACCACGATGCGGTAGAGCCATGTCGTGAAGGCCGATTTGCCTTCCTGCCATTTCGGCCCGTAAACCCAGAGCCGCGTAAAAACTTCCTGCGCCACATCTTCTGCATCGCTCTGCGCCCGCACCATGCAGCGCGCGATGGCGTAAATCCGGTTCAGGTGCCGCCGCGCGAGGATGTCGAATGCAGCGCGGTCTCCCGCCGCCACGCGGGACATCAAGTCCTCGTCCCTCGCCTGATGCTGCTGTTCCATCGTTCCTGTCCGCTTTCCAAACAAAACTTGCCGTGCCGTTTCATCATATTTGATCCCCCGTTTGGGTGAACCGTTTTGTTTGGCTTGCATGTTTCTTATACAACCAGACACGAAAAACCCCTGCGCCATGCACAGCGGTTATTATAAGATACTGATATTAAATGGTAATTTTACTTCTTGGTTTCCAGTTTCGCCAGTTCGTCCTGCATGCGGGCGATGTTGAGCCTGCGGGCAAGGCGGCGTTCCACAAGGTTCGGACCAAGGGAAAGAGCTGCGAGATTTATCAGCGCCGGGATAATCGCGCAGGTGGCAAAGAACAGCTCCTGCGACCGGTGGCTGTTGGCGAGAATAAGGATAGCCAGAATAACCAGCCCGAGATTGCAGACATAAGCGGCGATGCGAATAAAGCGGTCCATTGATTTACCCTTTGCAGTATGTTCTTTTCTTATAGAGAAATAATTGAAAAGACGCAACCACAAGGGGTTTTCCACATGACTCGCCTGTCTTACGCTCTCCTGCTGCTGTGCCTCGCTCTGCCCGCCGCGAGCGTGTTCGCCGATGTGGAAAAACAGGATGTGGTTGCCGAAAGCACCATCCGCGAAGTCACGGTCTATACCGGTCGCGCCAAGGTCACGCGCGTGGCGGTGGTGAGTATTCCGGCGGGCGCGCATACGGTGGTTTTCAACGGCCTGCCGTCGATACTGTCCCCCGACAGCCTGCGCGCCGAAGGCAAAGCGAAGGCCGATGTGAAATTCGGCGCGGTCACGCATAAACAAGTCATGTCAGCACAACTGACCGCCGGCCGCGAAAAAGA
>JAYUPV010000504.1:0-4699 GCA_043759865.1 Alphaproteobacteria bacterium
CAAAGCCCGCGATGGATTCAGCCGTGACGCGCATCAACGCCTATGTCGAAGCCAACGGCGCGGCAGAGCCGGATTCGGTCATGACCATTTTCGGCGCGACCGCGCTGAAAAAGAAAGCGGTCGAACCCGTCGTCGTCGCTCCCGTCCGCAACGACTCGGGCGCGGCAGCACAAGCGGGCGTGACGCTGGTCGTCAACCCCGTGGTGCATACCGTCGAAACGCACACCAAGGAAACGCGCGTTGTTGTGCAGCAGAAACAGCCCAAGCCGCCTGTGCTTGCGCCCGGCTGCGATTACAACAAAAAATAACGGCTCAATACGCTTCCCGGCGCGGCAATGAAAACCGCGCCGGGCGCGGATAACTGGCAGGTGTTTGATGCTGAAAACCATAAGGGGACTGACCGGCGCATTTCTTCTCGCCACGCTTTCGGGCTGCGCGACGATGAATTACACCGGCACCGATGACTGCGTGGAGCGCAACGGCTTCTCCATGAACGTGCCGCTGCTGGTCAATGTCAGCAAACGCAACGACAAATTCAGCGAAGAATGCGCGACCGCGCGCGCGGCGACCACCATTTCGTCGATAAAAAAGCGCGACGGCTCGCCCGATTTCAGCATGTACACCCTTGCCGTATCGCTTTACGAGCAAAGCAACGCACGGGTGCGCGAGTTCATGGATAAAATGCTGAAGGAACAGGGCACGTCGGTCAAAGACATGAAATTCGCGATTGCGAAGGACAAGGAAGCCGTGCTGTGCGAGCGCGTCGCCATCACCAACAAAGACGGCACCGTCACCACCGGCTTCCGCTGCAAGACGCCCGCCGCGCCGTAAATAAAACCCGTACATAAAACCAAAAATAAAAAACACCCGCCTTTTCACAGGCGGGTGTTTTTTTTAATCAATCAGTTTTTAGTCTTCGCCGCCGGGGCCGTCACCGGGAGGGCCGCCCTGGGGGCCGCCTGAATGGCCGCCGCCTTCGCCGCCGCCGCGTTTACCGCCCCAGCCGCCACGGCCACCGCCATGTTCGCCGCGTTTCGGGCGGCAGGCTTTCAGGGCTTCGTCAGTGGTTGCAGCCACGACGCAGGCTCTGTGTTCTTCCATCTTTTTCAGGATCATCGCTTTTTTCTCTTCAAAGCTCATTTTGGGGCGGTCGGGACGCTCCATTTTCGACTCGCCGCCGCCGGTTGAGGGCGGTGCTGCGGGTTCGGCAGCCATTGCGGCTGTTGAACACATGAGCAGGGCTGCGAACAATATCTTATGCATAGTATTTATCCTTTCAGAACAAGGGGGTTAATCCGGTTTTGTCGTTCGATACTACCATTTATACGGGGGCATTTGGCAATCCCTGCGCTCTATTTTTACGCAAGGTCAGCAGGGTTTTTACGCAAGGTCAGCAGGGTAATTTCCGCAGGCGCACCCGCGCGCAGGGGCGGCCCCCAATAGCCCGTGCCCCGGCTGACATATATCCACATCTTTCCGTGGCGGTTGAGGCCTTTGTAGTAGCGCTGGAAAAAACGGATGATCAGCGTGAACGGAAAATACTGCCCCGCATGCGAATGTCCCGAAAGCTGGAGGTCGACACCCGCCGCTTCCGCCTTGCTGTAACTCGCGGGCTGGTGGGAGAGGAGAATGATAGCGTCATCCGGCTGCAACCCGCGCACCGCCTTCGCAATATCCATGTCGCCCGAGGCATAGTCGTTCACGCCAGCAATATAAATCGTGCTATCGCCGCGCTTGATGGCTTCATGCTCGTTTTCAAGCACGCGCGTGCCGAGCCTGCGGAACTCGGCTGTCCATGATTCAGGGTTCCAGGAACATTCGTGATTGCCGGTGACAAAAAACTTTCCGTCCCGCGCACGCAAATCCATCAGCGGCGCGACATCGTCGGCGAGGTCTTCAACCGTGCCGTCGATAAAATCTCCGGTGAGCGCGATGATGTCGGGATTCAGCGCGTTGACGGCATCGACCACTTTTTGCACATAAGGGCGCTTGATGGTGGGGCCGACATGGAGGTCGGATATCTGCGCAATCGTGAAGCCGTCGAACGCGGGCGGCAGGTTGTGCAAGGGTATATCGACACGCTCCACAACAGGACTGCACACGCGCAATACACCCACCGCAAGCGTCAAGGCGACAGACCCCGCATAAAGCCCCAAAACCCACCGGTCAAATGCCGCCATATCGGGAGGCGGCGCGGCCATCTGCCAAACAAAACCCCCGATATCGAAAGCAAGGCCATAGGCGACCATGATCGACATCGCGCCGAAGGCGAAATAGGAAAGCCAGTCCGCCCAGAAAACCAGCCTCACCCAGCCCTTGCGTTTCAGCGCCGGAAACCACAGCCGGTCGCCAAAGGGCCCCAGCAGCTGCAGGAAAAAGAATAGCACCGCCGCACCCCATGACAGCCACGGATGCGCCATGGCCTCTGGCATGCGGAAAATGACGCGCGACGACGCATAAAAAGTCAAAAGCGCGAGTGCAATGATGACAAAGACGAGACGTTTGGCCATACGCCGGAATCTAGACCGTTTTTTCCAAACGGCAACAGGGAATTAGAAGGCAAGCCCTATCCCGCTCTTAATCAGCTTGTCCCAGAAATACTGGTCTTCTTCTATCCGCACGTTTTCGGTGCCTTCCATGGCGGAACGGGCGAGGCGGCCGCCGCTGAAGACGAGTACAAGCCGCAGGTCCTGTCCGGTTTTCTTGATTTTCATTTTGCCGAAGCCGAGCGAACTTGAGGAATCAATTTTGCGGTAGGGCAGGGAAAATCCTTTGCAGGCCATCAGTTTTTTGCGGAACTGTTCCAGCTGCGCGGGCGTGCCGCGCACTTGTGAGTTGCCGTACATCGACACCTGTACCTCGGGCATGCTCATGCGTTCGAAGCGTTCGGAGTGGATGCCGATTTTTTCGAACACCGTTTTTTCCGTCATGCCCATGCGCAGCGAATTCATGCGCGTAACGATGTCGGTGTGGTCCTTGAACAATTCGGTGTTCACATTTTCCTGCCCCGTCGGCACGCAGGCGGTGAGGAAGAGCGCAAGAGCCACGGCGCAGAGTCGCGAAGCGGTGTTGCTGACGTGCCGATGTGCGCGGATGTTTGTGTCTTGTTCTGTCATAATTCTGCCCGTTGGAAAATTATTTCTGAAATTGGATATATAGTTTCAATATATCTGAAAAATTTTAACCGACGCTTAACATAACTTAATCCGAATTATATCAAGCCTCTAGCCAGTGCCCGTTTTGTTGGGTATAAAGTTTCCGAAAGCAAAACATTTTTGTCCGAATACTGCCCGCGCTTCACGTTACGTGAATGTTGCGGTGCAAAAAAGCCACAGAGGATATGATGGCCGAGGCTCCGAAGAAATATTTTATCCGTTTTTCCAGCAAGAGCGACTACGACAACATCGTGGATTTCTACGATCTCAACGCGCATAAAAACGTGCGCAAGCGCCAGCAGGAATTGATGAAGAAACTGGCCGAAGACGGCGCGGTTGTGATCATCGAAGACGACAAGGGCAAAATCGTCGCAGCCTCCATCACCTATCCGCACACTGTGACCGACAAAAACGGCGTGGAACAGGTGAAGTGGCAGGAGATGGGCACCACGCGTATTGTATTGAACGGCTTTCCCGGCCTGTTCGACGCGATGATAACGATGCAGACTTTGCGCGCCTTCCTGGTCGAGCCGCCGACCAGCACCTTTGTCGCGCAGATGCACACCACGCCCGTGCAGGGCATGGCGGAAAAACTCGGCTGGCGGCGCATGCCGTCCATGCCCGACGGTTTGATGGACGCGAAAATCCGCAGTGTCGACCCCGCCGATGTGCCGAACCTTTCCACCAACAACTGGTTTATGTGCGGCATCGAGGCGCTGCCGGTGATGGCGAGCCGCATGGTCGCCTCCATCGACAACCCCGTGCTGGAAAACAAAAAAACCGGCGAAAAAATCGAACTCGACTACAGCAAGTCCACTTTCTTCAGGCTGTTCGGCCCCGAAATACGCGTGCTGGCCGAAAAGAACTACGGCGATGTCGAAAAACCCGACACGGAGCAGAATGTGCGCCAGCGCCGCGACAAATGGCTCAAAAACTTTTTCAGATAAATAAGCACAGAGGAGGATACCTGTGACCGACGACGCAAAAAAACCGACCAAATACTTCATCCGCTTTTCCACCGACGCGGATTTCGACAAGATTTCCGATTTCTACGACCTCAATTCGCACAAGAACGTGCTGAAGCGCGAACACGACCTGATGAAACAGCTGGCCGATGACGGCGCGGTTGTTATTGTCGAGGATGAAAAGGGCAAGATCGTCGCAGCCAGCATCACCTATTCGCACAAAGCGGCGGATGAACACGGGGTGGAGCATGTGAAGTGGCTGGAGCTCGGCACCACCCGCTGCGTGCTGAACGGCTTTCCCGGCCTGTTCGACGCCATGATCGCGATGCAGACGCTGCGCGCGTTTCTCGTCGAGCCGCCCGATAATATGTTTGTGGCGCAGATGGAAACCACGCCCGTGCAGAACCTCGCCAAGAAACTCGGCTATCGCAGCATGGGCGGCGACCCGCCCCCCGAAATGCTGGAAGCCAAGAAAAAGACCGTCACCAACGGCCACGCCACCACCAACGACTGGTATGTCTGCGGCATGGAAGGCCTGCCCACCATGGCGAAATGGATGGAAGCGGCGGTTTCAAGCCC
>JAYUPV010000505.1:0-2539 GCA_043759865.1 Alphaproteobacteria bacterium
GGCAAGCGGCAGCTTTTCGACGAGGCGGATAAATTCCTGGCCTCGGGCTTCCCTGATTTCCTGCGCCAGCGGTGCGGGAAGGATAATCGCGCCGCCAACATTCATTAAACCGCCGGAGGCGGCAATGGCGGCAGCGGACGACGGCAAGCCTGCCGCCTTCGGCTCTGTTGCCGTCGATATATATTGTGCAATCTCGCGCCGGATACGCGCCGTATCCTGCCGCTGTTCCTCGCGGTAAAACTGCACGGTCTTTTCCAAGCCCTGCCGTTCAAGTAGCTGCGACCGGACAAGGTAATGCAGTTCTTTTCTATCCCGTTCCCGGCAGGCTTTGGTTTCGGCGGCATTAATGGCGCACTTCTTCTTGTATTCGCCTGTTGCCCGTTCCCACACTGCGGCTACGCCCGTTGCGAAACGGTTAGTCCTGATTTTTGTTTCTGCCTTACGCCGCTGCTCCTGTGCCGTGACAAGTTCAGCGCGGGCTTTCCGGTGCTGCGCCGTCATAAGGCGGATTTCCTGCACCAGTGGCAGACGTTTTGCCTTGGCTTCGGACTTCACTTCTTCCATGTGCCGCTTAAGGCTTTCCGTCATGCGCTCCGCGATAAAGGCGCGGGCTTTATCTATCGTCGGCAGCTGCTCATGCGGCCCGAGCCGCGCTTTTAAATCGCGGGTGGGTATATCCATCCACTTGGAGAGGGAATAAACCTTGCCGCCAAGGTCAACGGCGACATAACCACGCCGATCACCTTGCGCGAGGAAGAAGCCGTTTTCAGAGAGAAAACGGGCGAAGGTTTGCTTGCTGTCGGTTCTTTCCCATGCCTGTTTGAACATGAGTTTCAAGGCTGGCGGGTCTTCAGCCAACTTTGATGCCTGACGGCATTCCTCCCGCGACAGACTGTAGGGGTTTTTGTCTTGCTTGCGCTCCATGCCCTTGGGCATTGCCCAGCCGTATTTGCGGAACAGGGCGCGGGAAATGTCCATCAGCTTGTACTTGAAGTGGGACAGTTGAACGCCCACCATGCGGCGGGGGTTGAAGTCGGAGGTTTTCAGCCGCAGCCAGACGGCATGGCAATGGCGGCGGCCTTTCTTTTCGTGGAACACGACAACGCGGGGCTGATGGAGAAGCCCGAGTTTCCGTTCTATTTCCTCGATTGCGGCCTCGAAGTCTTCAACCGGCACATCGGCATATTCGGGCGGGTTGAGGCTGAGGGAAAACAAGAACTTGCGGCAACGCGCGCCCTTGCTGATGGCATAGGCTTCCATCAGCGCCCCCGCGAGGTCATCCGCGACAAAGCCGCGTATGTCGTGGACGGTGACATGCTCGTTTTCTTCGGCGTTTAGCAGGTGTTTAGCCAGTTCATCGGCGTTGCCCCTGACGCTGGCATAGAAAATCATATGCCGCCCCCGCCGCCTTCTTTTATCCCGTTTTTGGCATCGACCTGCAGGCCGAGTGCCGCCATAAGCCATTGGCGCATTTCACGGACGTTAACCAATGCTTCCTCAAGGTCTTTTTGCTGCTCTGCGGTGACGGTAAGTTCCCCGGCATGCACGGCACGGACGATCTGGTAGAGGTTTCCGCTCATGCGCGTATTGCCCAAGGCGGACAACACCTGAACCAAGGCTTCAGCATCCTGCACCGGACGGCGATAGACACGCTGGCGGGTATCAGGGGTATCAAACAGCCGCTTGCGGACGTATTCACCTATCGGCAGTTGCCCCGCCTCATTATCCAGCCGCACCCTTTCGGCCAGCGTCAGCCTGACCGAAAACGGCGGCGCGTATTTCTTGATTTCTGTCTTTTTATCCTCGGTCATTTCGTCCCCCGACGAAGTGGCGCGGTAATAAAATTACCGCCGAAAATCCGAGTCCAAATCCATTGTCTTTATACTTTTGACTCTATCCGGCCTTGATTAACCAGCGTTGAATCCCTGCCCGAAAACGAGGCGAAAACCACCCCTGAAAACGAACCCCCAGCCATGCCGGAAAGTTGGGTTACTGCCTGGTTAACGCTTGCCCTAAACAGGTGAATCCGCTATTGATTTTGCAGGTGAAGAACGGGGCTAAAGCCCATCAAAAGGCGCGGCTAAGTACCGCACTCAGAGCATCAGAAAAATATTTTCAAAATCGAAAAATTGCTGCACTGCATTACAAGGTGTTCTCGGTATTACAAACTCCTGCCGGATTTCGTTCTCCCGAGACAACCTTGGCAAAGGGGGGAAATGCCGCCACCTATCGGCAGCCTGTTTTCCCTCCTGTTGCATACCTCCCTTTAGTGCGCCGACCGCTGGCGCGTCGGCGCGGCATGATGGCGAGGATGCATGACGCTGGAAGCCGCGCCTGTTGGCACATTATCCAGCCGCATCCTTGCATCATGCCTATGGCACTCCCGCACCCGGCACCGCGACAGCCGCGCAGGGCGCGTTGTCGCTGGGGTTGCTTCCGCCTGTCCACCGAAGCCCGTTAGGGCTTAGGTGGATGCCATAGGCGGCGCAGCCGTAAAGCCGCACCGCCTCAAAGGTGTGGTCTTGCGACCATGAACCGT
>JAYUPV010000506.1:0-4452 GCA_043759865.1 Alphaproteobacteria bacterium
GGGCGCGAAGGTGACGCTATATAAGGACACCTTAAGCTCGCTCTCCGCGCCGAAGGAAATTCTGGCCGAAGCGACGACCGACGCGCAAGGCCTTGCCGACCTGCCGGGCACGCAGAAAATCGACCCGCAGCTCGACCTTCGCAAGGGCTGGGACGACAGCGACCCCAAAATCTTCGTGCGTGTGGACAAGGGCGACGAAATGGGCGTCATGCCGCTCAACAATGATTTTTCCATCGATACATGGCGCGCTTCGAACGAAAACATCTACCCGTCCAACCGCAAGAAATACGGACACATGAAGGCATGGGGCACGACGGCGCAGGGCATTTATCGTGCAGGCGACACCATCCAGTATAAATTCTACGTTCGCGACCAGGACGACCGCACGCTGACCGGCGCGCCGAAAGAAGGCTATAAGCTCGAAATCATCGACCCGACCGACAATACCGTCGAAACGGTCGAAGACCTGAAGCTGAGCGAATTTGGCGCGTATGCCGGTGAATTTACCGTGGGCAAGGAAGCGCCCGTCGGCTGGTACCGCTTCCGCCTGTCCGCGAAATTCAAGGACGGCGTGGAAAGCGACGAAGAAGAATACAATTCCGACCCCGGCGAATACCAGAAAGGCAACACATGGTATCCGCTGCGTGTGCTGGTGAGCGATTTTACACCCGTGCCGTTCCATGTTTCCAACAGCCTCAACGGCGACCTGTTCCGCACGGGGCAGGAGATTGAAGTGTTGGCGGATGCCAAGCTGCATTCCGGCGGCCCTTATACCGATGCCGAAAACCGCACCACGGCGATTTTGGAAGAGCGCATCTTCTCTTCCAAAAACCCCAAGGCCGAAGGCTTCACTTTCACCGCGCCCGAATACAGCATGCATGGCAGTGTGCAGATTTTGTCGAAGGCCGAGCAGCTTGACGCAAAGGGCGAGCTTGTTACCAAATTCGCCATCGAGAAGCAGGACTTCGCCTATGGCCGCCTGACGGTCGAAAGCGCAGTGCAGGATGATCGCGGCAAGAACGTCGCGGCGTCAAGCGGTGCCGATTATATCGGCGTCGACCGCTTCGTCGGCATGAAATCACCCGAATGGGCCTATGCCGCGAAAAAGCCGGTGCCGCTGCAATATATCGTCACCGATGAAAAAGGCACGCCCGCCGCAGGCACGAAAGTCGCCATCACCATCGAGAAAATGGAAACCACCGCCGTGCGCGTGCAGGGGGCCGGCAACGCCTACCTGACCAACTACACCAGCGAGTGGAAAGAGGCCGGCAAATGCGACGGCACCTCGACCGATGACGTGATGCCCTGCAACTACACGCCCGAAAGTGCCGGTTCATACCGAGCCATCGCCAAAATCACCGACACGCAAGGCCGCGAACATTCATCGGGACTCGGATTCTGGGTCACGGGAAATGAATATGTGCTGTGGGATAGCCAGAGCGACGTGCTGCTGCCTATCGTGCCGGAGAAAGCCGAATACCATGTCGGCGACACGGCGCGCTACCTCGTGAAAAACCCGTTCCCCGGCGCGACCGCGCTGGTGACCATCGAGCGTTACGGCGTTATCCACAAATTCACGCAGAAGCTTGAAGGCTCGACGCCTGTCATCGAATTCCCCGTGAAACCCGATTACCTGCCCGGATTCTATCTTTCCGTGCTCGTCGTCTCGCCGCGCGTCGACAAGCCCATCGACAACGAAGGCGTCGACCTTGGCAAGCCGACTTTCCGCATGGGCTATGTTTCCGTGCCGGTGAAAGAACCGTATAAGGAAATGACCGTCACCGCCAAGACGGAGCTTGAGGTCTACCGCCCGCGCGACAAAGTAAAAGTGGCGCTGCATGCCGAGCCGAAGAAAGGCAACAAGAAAGAACCTATCGAGCTTGCCGTCGCTGTTCTTGACGAAGCCGTGTTCGATCTCGTCACCGGTGGTCTGTCCAATTTCGACCCGTATAACGGTTTTTACAACCTCGACGGTCTCGACCTCACCAACTACAACCTGCTGACGCGTCTTATCGGCCGCCAGAAATTCGAGAAAAAAGGCGCGAACCAGGGCGGCGATGGAGGGTCTGACCTGAAAATGCGCGACCTGTTCAAGTTCGTCGCCTACTGGAATCCGTCGATCAAGACAGATGCAAGCGGCAACGCATCGGTTGAATTCGAAGCGCCCGACAACCTGACAGGCTGGCGCGTGCTGGTGCTTGCTGTCACTCCGACAGACAGGCTTGGACTCGGTCACGGCAACTTCAAGGTCAACCGCCCGACCGAAGTCCGCCCCGTGATGCCGAACCAGGTAACGGAGCGCGACAACTTCAAGGCCGGTTTCAGCGTCATGAACCGCACCGACAAACCGCGCACGCTGACTGTCGAAATCAACGCGACAGGGCCTATCGACACTTCCAAAACACCCGCTTCGCTGAAAGAAACCGTCACGCTCGACCCGTTCAAGCGCACGACCGTTTTCCTGCCCGTGCAGACAATGGCCTTGCCCGAAACGCGCGACGAGCCGAAGGGCGAGCTGAAATTCGAGGTGAAAGCCTATGACCTGCTCGACGGCGACGGCATGGTGCACAAAATGCCGGTCGGAAAATTCCGTTCGTTCGAAACAGCCGCCGATTACGGCACGACGACGGAAGATAAAGTCAGCACCAGCATCCAGTTCCCCGACAACATCTTCCCCGATATCGGCAGCGTCAGCGTTGTGCTGTCGCCGAGCGTTATCGGCGCGGTCGAAGGCGCGTTCAAATACATGCGCGACTACCCCTATATCTGCTGGGAACAGATACTGACAAAGGGTGTCATGGCCTCGCACTATATCAACCTGAAGAAATACATGCCCGATAGCTTCGTCTGGCCGGGTGCGGAAAATCTCGCGCAGGCTGCGCTTGATGTCGCCTCGTCCTTTCAGGCGCCGAATGGCGGCATGACGTATTTCCTCGCACAGGATGATTACGTCGACCCGTACCTGAGCGCTTATACCGCGCTTGCCTTCAACTGGCTGCGCCATACGGGATTTAAAATCCCGGTGACGGTCGAGGGCAAACTGCACGACTATCTGCTCAACCTGCTCAAGAACAACGTCATGCCGACTTTCTATGACGAAGGCATGGGCTCGACCATCCGCGCGGTAGCGCTGGCGGCGCTGTCGGAGCATGGCAAGATTGATAAATCCGACCTCGAGCGCTACAAGCCGCATGTAAAGGAAATGAGCCTGTTCGGCAAAACGCATTTCCTGATGGCGGCCATGCGCACGAAAGACTCCATGGGCATGACGGAGGAGGTGGCGAACACCATTATCTCCCATTCCAACCAGACCGGCGGGAAATTCATTTTCAATGAAGTCCTTGATGACAGCTATCTGCGCATCCTCGCCAGCCCGCTGCGCGAGAACTGCGCGATACTGGGTGCTTTCGTCGAGTATGGCGAAACGAAAGAGGGAGCGAGCCTCGTGGGCGACATTCCCTTTAAACTCGTCCGCACCATCACCCAGACCCGCCAGAACCGCGACCATTGGGAAAATACGCAGGAAAATATGTTCTGCATGAACGCCTTGGTCGAATACAGCAAGGTCTACGAAAAAGTGAAGCCCGATATGCGCGTGACCGCATCTTTGAGCGGTGCTGAATTCGGCAAGACCGAGTTCAAGGACCTGCGCGACAAGCAGGTGAAGCTCGAACGTCCCATCGAAAGCGGCGATGTCGGTAAAAAGGCATCGGTCGATATCGAACGCAAAGGCGATGGCAGGCTTTATTATTCAACGCGCCTGCGTTACGCCCCGCGCTCCGACTTCTCGAAGCCCGTCAATGCGGGTATCGAGCTGCACCGCGAATACAGCCTCGAGCGCGATGGCAAATGGGTGACGCTGAAAACGCAGGACGAAATCAAGCGCGGCGATATCGTGCGCGTTGACCTTTTCCTGTCGCTTCCTGCCGCCCGCAACTTCGTCGCCGTGAACGACCCTGTGCCGGGCGGGCTTGAGCCTGTGAATCGCGAGCTTGCGACCTCGTCGCAGGTCGACGCCGACAAGGGCGAATTCGTGGCGGCTGGCGGTTCGTGGTTCTTCAAGTTCAGCGACTGGGTGAGCTACAACGTCTCCCGCTGGAGCTTCTACCATCAGGAATTGCGGCATGACAGCGTGAGGTTCTATTCCGACTACCTCCCGCCCGGCAATTACCACCTGAGCTACACCGCACAGGCCATTGCCGAAGGTAAATTCACCGTTCAGCCCACGCTTGCCGAAGAAATGTACGACCCCGATGTCTACGGCAAAGATGTGACGGGCGAACTGAGCGTGAGCGCGAAGGATGAAGTGAAGGAAGAGAAAAAGTAATTTTCTAATGATGCGCGTGAAACTTAAACATATTGTGTGCGGCGGGATGATGGCGGCGTTCGCGCTTGCTATCGCCACCTATGCCGCCATCACGCCTGTCAAAACCTCGCTCCACGCCCTGCAGT
>JAYUPV010000507.1:0-3804 GCA_043759865.1 Alphaproteobacteria bacterium
CTGTTCCCCCTGTCGAAAATCGCGGTAAAAAGGCAGCCCCCACCCCCTAATATTGCGGTTTCGCGCCCCGCCCCGGCTGGTATAGACTGATGGTCTGTACCGGAGCGGATAGCCATGAAAATCGTCATCAAGGTCGGCACCCAGGCCATTCTCGCCAGCGACGGCACGTTGCTGAAAAAAGCCATGCCAGCCCTCGTCCGGCAGGTTGTTGACCTGCACGAAGCGGGGCATCAGGTGATACTCGTCAGCTCGGGCGCGGTCGCCTCGGGCAGACGCGTGGCGCGGGAAACGCTGGAACGCGAATACGGCAGCACCATCGGCGAAAAGCAGGTGCTGGCCGCGCTTGGGCAGCCGGAATTGATGCAGGCCTATGCCGCGTTTTTGAAACCTCACGGCATCGCGCCCGCGCAGTTGCTGCTGACCAAGCAAGATTTTTTGACCCGCCAGCATTACCTCAACATCGCGCGGCTGCTGCGTACGATTGTCGGCGACCGCAACATCATCCCCATCATCAATGAAAACGACAGCGTGGCGGTGGAGGAACTGATGTTCACCGACAACGACGAACTGGCGGGGCTGATTGCCGCACAGGTAAATGCCGACAAACTCATCATCCTCACCAGCGTCGAAGGCGTTTACGACGGCCCGCCCGACGAGGCGGGGGCAAAAATCATTCCCGTCATCAACCCCGAAAAAGACGGCTGGCCCGAGGTCACGACCAAAAAAAGCGCGCTCGGACGCGGCGGCATGGCGACCAAGCTCGGCACCGCGCGAAAAATGGCAGGGCTTGGGATCACCACGCATATCGCCGCCATGAAAGTGCAAGATGTGCTGTTGCGTATCGTGAAGGGCGAGCAGCTTGGCACCGCCATTCTGCCGTTAAAGAAAAAGTCGAATCTGAAAAAGTGGATCGCTTTCAGTGAAGGTAAGAAAAGCGGCGTTATCCGCGTGAATGAGCAACTGTTCGGTATATTACAGGAGGGCAAGCGCATCATCAGCATCCTGCCGGTCGGCATCAAGAGCTGCGCGGGCGAGTTTGAAAAAGGCGACATGATTGAAATCGCGAACCCCGACGGCGAAAAAATCGGCATGGGTATCGCACGTTATAACGCCGGAAAATTGCGCGAATATATCGGGCAGAAGAACAAGCCCGAATTCATCCATTACGACCACCTGCACATCACCGCCGGAGGCAAGGCATGAACGATGTCATTTCAAATCTCCGCAAGGTAAAAACCGCAAGCCACGCCATCGGCCTGCTGCCGGATGCGAAGCGCAATCTTGTGCTGCGCGCGCTTGCCGACGAACTGGTGAAGCTGTCGCCGCAAATTTTGACGGAAAACGCCAAAGACCTTGCCCTGATGCCGAAGGAAGACCCGCGCTATGACCGGCTTCAGCTGACGGAAAAACGCATCGAGGGCATCGCCCTTGATATCAAGACCGTCGCCGACCTGCCCCCGCCGCTTGGCAATGTACTGGCCGATACCATCAGGCCAAACGGCCTGCGCATCACGAAAATCATCGTGCCGCTTGGCGTTGTCGGGGTTATCTATGAATCGCGCCCCAATGTGACGGTCGATGTTTTCGCGCTGTGTTTCAAGGCGGGCAATGCATGCGCGTTGAAGGGCGGGAAAGAAGCCGCACACAGCAATGCTGCGCTGGCCAATATTATCCGGCATGTACTGGAAAAGCACCAGATTGATGCCGACGCGCTGTACCTGCTGCCGCCCGACCGCGCCGCCGCCGAAAAGCTGATGAACGCGACAGGGTTGGTCGATGTGTGCATTCCGCGCGGCAGTCAGGCATTGATTGACGCTGTTCGCAAAGAATCAAAAATTCCCGTTATCGAGACAGGTGCCGGGATTGTGCATACCTATTTCGACAAGAGCGGCGACCTTGCCAAAGGGAAAAAGATTGTCCACAACGCCAAGACAAGGCGCGTGAGCGTCTGCAATGCGCTTGATACGCTTGTCATCCATGACAGCCGTCTTGCCGATTTACCTGCGCTGGTCGAGGCATTGGCGAAGAACGATGTCGAGATTTTTGCCGATACGCCCGCGCTCAAATCGCTTTCCGGCGCATACCCTGCCGCGCTGCTGAAACCTGCGACCAATGACAGTTTCGGTTGCGAGTTTCTGTCTTATAAAATGTCGGTCAAGACTGTCGGCTCGCTTGATGCCGCACTTGAACACATACAGGCTTACAGTTCGCGCCACAGCGAGGCGATTATCGCCGAGGACAAGGCCGCCATTGACCATTTCCTGATGCATGTCGACGCCGCCGCCGTTTACGCCAATGCCTCGACCGCTTTTACCGATGGCGGGCAGTTCGGCATGGGCGCGGAAATCGGCATCAGCACCCAAAAGCTGCACGCCCGTGGCCCGATGGGGCTTGAAGCGTTGACGAGCTATAAATGGATCATCCACGGCGACGGGCAAATACGCGAATAGCTATTTCTTTTCCCAGACCGTCATCTGCGCGATGGTGTGCTGGAATTTGCGCTTTGTTTCGCGGATGACGAAGGGCACGTCGCGTGTTTCAACCAGCGAGAAATGCGGCGCAAGGGCGTCTTTCAACCCGTCGAGCGTCGTGAAACTTTCGCCCGTCGGTGCCTTAAACCCACCCAGCCATTTTGTACGTTCGGTGAATTCGCCAAGCCATGTATAGGGCGAGGTCAGCACCAGCAAGCCGCCCGCATTGACGCGTTCGTGTATTGTGCCGAGGAATTTCATGGGGTCGTAAAGGCGGTCGATGAGGTTGCCCGCGAAAACGAGGTCGTAGCCGGTGAATTTCGCCGCAAGGTTGCAGGCGTCGCCCTGCACGAAGGAAACACGTTCCAGCGCTTTGCCGAGACCCAGCGCATCGGCGGTGACTTCGCGGAATGACACCAGCTCGCCCTCGTCCTGCACCACATAGCGCTGGCGGCCGTTTTTTTGCAGGGCGACCGGCATCTGGATAAGGCGCGCGGAGAAGTCGAGGCCGTCGACATGGTCGAAAACGCGCCCGAGTTCAAAACTCGCGCGGCCCGTGGCGCAGCCGATATCGAGGGCGCGGGTGGTTTTGCGACCCCGCATATGGCTCACGCAGATTTCCGCACAGGCCCTGGGGTAATTCGGCACGCCGAAATGTTCTTCGCCGTAATGGAAGTCGATATACATTGAAACCATGGCGTCGGTTTCATACACATTCGGCTCGGCGTCTTCGATGTCATCTGCTTCCACGTAACGTATCCCCGAATTCTGGATGAAATGGCGGCGGAAAGCATAGCGCGCATCGCGGAGCGCGTAGTTGCCTGTCGAAATCCAGCAGCCGCCTTTAAAGATGTTGTGCTTGCCGTCGAAAGTGGGCGTGGAGAAATCGTCATAGACCGGATGCACTTCGAAACCTTCGAAGCCGTCAATCGGCGTTTCCGTCCATTGCCACGCATTGCCGATGATGTCGAAAAACCCGCCATTGAACGCATGCTTGTTCACGGGGCAGGCCGACATATAGCCTTCGAGATTGATATTGCCGGGCGCTTTCTGCCATGTCGGCTGGTCATCATTCACGAGCGCGCGCAGCCGCGCATATTCGGCCTCGGTCGGCAGGCGTATTTGTTTGCCGGTTTTTTCGGCCTTCCAGTTGCAAAACGCTTTTGCTTCAAGCTGGTTGACATCGACCGGCCAGTTCCACGGCATAGAAATTTCTTCAAGCATGGCGCGGTAGCGGAAAGTCGCGCCGTCGGCGACCCAGAAAGCGGGGTGCGCTGCCTTGCGGTAAACGGCCCAGTTCCAGCCCTCTTCCGTCCAGTATTTGCGGTTTTTA
>JAYUPV010000508.1:0-5492 GCA_043759865.1 Alphaproteobacteria bacterium
ACGAGATCCGCACCCCGCTGAGCGGTGTGCTCGGGCTGGTCAGGCTGGCCCGCGAGCCCGGCCTGCCGCCCGCGCGGCTGCGGCGCTACCTCGACCAGATCAGCGAAAGCGCCGAACAGCTGGCGGCCACGCTCACCGACATCCTGGACGATGTTGCAGGGCGTGTTTGGCGCGGGCTTAGTGCCGCTCTCGCAGGCCGTGTTGCTCGACATCAACCATCCGAGCCGCCACGCACAGGCCATGGCCATTTGGGGTGTGGGTGTGATGCTGGGGCCGATTTTGGGGCCGACGCTCGGCGGCTGGCTGACGGAAAATTTTCATTGGCGCTGGGTGTTCATGATCAATATTCCCGTTGGCGCGCTCGCGGCCTTCGGCATCTGGGCGTATATGAAAGAAACACCCATCGACATCAAGCGCAAATTCGACGTGATGGGTTTTGCTCTCCTCAGCATCTTCCTTTGCGCCATGCAGCTCGCGCTCGATAGGGGCGAGAGCAAGGACTGGCTGTCATCGCCCGAAATCATTGCCGAGGGCGTGATATCGATAACCGCGCTGTACCTGTTCATCGTCCATACCTTCACGACGGAAAAGCCGTTCATCGACCCCGGCATGTTCCGTGACCGCAATTATTCGTTCAGCCTTTTGTTTATGTTCGTCATGGGCATTTTGCTGCTGGCCACCATGGCGTTGCTGCCGCCTTTCCTTGAAAACCTGATGGGCTATCCGGTGGTGACGACCGGCCTTGTGCTTGCCCCGCGCGGCGTGGGCACGGCGCTTTCGATGATTGTGGCAGGCAAGCTGATGGGCAAGGTTGATGTGCGGCTGCTTATTTTCACCGGCCTTTCGCTTATGGCCTTTTCGCTGTGGCAGATGAGCGGTTTCAACCTCGAAATATCACAAGCCATGCTGGTTGAGTCAGGCTTGATACAGGGGCTTGGCATGGGCTTCGTGTTCGTGCCGTTAACCGCCGTTGCCTATGCCACGCTGCCCGCGCATTACCGCAACGACGCGGCGGGGGTGTTCAGCCTTGTGCGGAATATCGGATCATCCATCGGCATTTCCATCATGGTCGCGCTGCTCGCCCGCAACGGGCAGATAAACCACATGGAACTCGGCGAGCGCCTCAATATCTTCAGCCTGCCAAACGCCATGCTGCACGCTTTTCCCGCGCTGCCCTATAACGCCTATTCGCAACAAATGCTGACAATCTTGAACGGTGAAGTGACGCGGCAGGCCTATGCCATTTCCTACATCAACGACTTCCACGCGCTGATGTGGGTGGTGCTATCGGCGATGATTTTCCTGCCGTTCTTGAAAGTTGCAAAGAAAAAGCCGCAAGCGCCCGAAGGCGCGGGCGCAGCTGCGCTTGAATAATTTAAGATTTCAGTTTTTCTGAATACCAGCCCGTGCGGCGTTTGCGGGTGATTTCCATGATGCCGAGGCGCGTGAAGCCGTGCGCCTGCGCGCCTGAATAGTCGCTGTTTATCAAGTCATCGACAAGATCGGAGAGCCGCGCGCGTGTGGTGCGCTCGGGCAGGCTGATGAAATCGACCAGTATCGCGCCGCTGAGGTTGCGCAGGCGTATCTGACGCGCTGTTTCCGCCGCCGCTTCGTTATTTGCAATGATGGGGTCGGTGGCGCTGCCCTGGTTCACGTCGACTACCACAAGCGCATGCGTTGCATCAAACAGCAACGACCCGCCGCAGGGCAGGTCGACGCGAGTTTCTTCCAGTTCTTCGAGTGCGCCGAAAATGTCGTGGATGTCGAACAGGCGTTGCTGCGGTTTTTCGGGTTTGAAGAGCCGCAGGCGTTTCGACGTCGCAAGCGGCGGCGAATATTTCGCGCACCATTCGGTCATCATGCTGAAAAGTTTTTTGTTGCCGATGTGGATATGGTCGAAGCTGTTCGAACCGTAATCGTAAAGAGCGCGGTAGAGCGCGTTCGGTCCGCCTTTTAGCGTGGCGGGGCTGTTGCCGCTTTCCGACTTCACGCCCAGCAGCACCTGCCACTCGGCCAGCAGCTTCGCCGCTTCCGCCTTCAAAACGTCGAGGTCTTCCTCTCCCGCGTGGTGTTTTAGTATCCAGCCGCCAGGTGCTTTTAGTTTGGCGGTCATGCCGAGAACATCTTTGCGCTCGATGTTGCGCGACATCGTCACGGGGTTGGCATGGGGGCAGTAAACAAGGTGGTGGCCCATCACATATATTTGCGTCGTCAGGCGCGGGAGTTTCTGGTGTTCATGCTCCGAGGTGCGCTTTGCCTCGGCCTTCACCTGCACCATCAGCATCTGGCCGTTTTTCACGAGGTCGGCAATGCCGCTGCGACTTTCCGACGCGTCGCCGCCCGGCAGATGCACATGCTTCGCCGGTAAAATTCCCGATTGCCCGTTGCCGAGGTCTACGATGGCGGCGTCGAGCTTTTTGTCTATCTTGGTGATGCGCCCGCAATGTATCGCGCCCCACGCCGCCACGCGGTTGAGCGGGTCGGTGTATAAATCGTAAAGGCCGGTCTTTTTCACGATAGCGGCATGCAGCCGCCCGTTCACTTCATCGACAAAAAGCTCAAACCCGCTCATAGCCCGCATCCTTCAACATGGCGAGGGTTTCAAACAGCGGCAGCCCCACGATGTTGGAGTATGAGCCGCTGATGAAGGGGATAAGCGCGGCGGCCTTGCCTTGAATCGCATAGCCGCCCGCCTTGCCTTTCCATTCGCCGCTATTGATATAGGCCGCGATGTCGGATTCGGACAGCCTGCGGAATTTCACAACGGAAACAACCAGTTTGGTTTTCTGCTTGCCGTTTTTGCCGATAACGGAAATGGCGGTCAGCACATTGTGGCGGCGGCCCGACATCAGTTCGAGGCATGTTTTTGCCTCCGCTTCGGTTTCCGTCTTGGGCAAAATCCGCCGCCCGACACCGACAACGGTATCGGCCGCGAGGATGATGCTGCCTGTGTGCTGGCTTGAAACCTTGAGCGCTTTTTCCGATGCGATGCGCTTCGCATAGGCGGCGGGCTGCTCGGCCTTGTGCGGC
The DNA here is from genome assembly GCA_043759865.1 of Alphaproteobacteria bacterium. GTDB lineage: Bacteria > Pseudomonadota > Alphaproteobacteria > Micavibrionales > UBA2020 > JAPWJZ01. The sequence goes on from JAYUPV010000508.1 coordinate 3,031, forward strand.
GTTTCGTCGATATCGGCAGGGGCTACTTTATCGGGCGCGATGCCGAGTTGTTTCAGCAGTTCAAGTCGGCGCGGAGATGCGGATGCAAGGATAAGCATGCCCGAAAGTAAAACATCGGGAGGGCAGGGGCAAAGTGAAAACTGGATTTAGTTAACATAATGCAAAGTGAGTGAGGCGGGGGTATTAGGGCTGGGCTGAGGTTGGGCACGAAAAAGAAATCTCCTGTCCCGCGCTTGCGGGAGAGGGAAGGGAGAGGGGGTCGCACGTCTGCGCGTCGAATGAATTCTAAGCCGTCCCAGTTTACGCTCTTCGCCCAAATTGTCATTCTGAGCGCAGCGAAGAATTTTCCTTTGCTGCAAGAAAGATAGATTCTTCGCTGCGCTCAGAATGACAGCGGGATTTTGATTTATAAATATTTCATCTCGTGACGATGCACCCGGGCGCATTATGCCAACCAAAGTTTATTGTACCATTCGCCGCTGCCCCCTTGCCGCCGCGTGTTACGCGCCTATGTGTTACAGGCCGGAATGACCGGTTCAAAGTTTTCAAGGAGTATCCACCATGACCAGCATTGCCATCGTTTATTACAGCGGCTACGGCCATACCGCCAAGCAGGCGGAGGCGGTGCTGAAGGGCGCGGCCGGCGTGGCGGGCGCGACGGCGAAGCTGTACAGCATCGACAAAGAGGGCAACCTGCCCGAGGGCGACTGGGCGGCGATTGCACAGGCTGATGCGCTTATCTACGGCAGCCCCACTTATATGGGCGGGCCGGCGTGGCAGTTCAAGAAATTCGCCGATGCGTCATCGAAACCGTGGTTTACGCAAGGGTGGAAAAACAAGATCGCGGGCGGCTTTACCAATTCCGCTTCCGCCAACGGTGACAAGTTTGCGACGATTTCCTATTTCTGGACGCTTTCGCAGCAGCACGGGCAGATCTGGGTCGGCACCGGCCTGATGCCCAACAGCAAAAAAGAAAACACGCCCGAGGATACCAACTGGCTCGGCGGTTTCGCGGGTGCGCTCGCGCGTTCGCCCTCCGACGCTTCGCCCGAGGAAGCGCCGAACAAAGGCGATCTCGAAGTCGCGCGTCTTCTCGGCCAGCGCATCGCGGAGACGGCTGCGAAGCTCAAGGGCAAATAAAATTTACTGTTCCCTCTCCCCATGGGGGAGAGGGCTAGGGTGAGGGGTAAGCGCGTATGCGCGTCAAGTACGCCCAATTCCGCAATCAAATATTTTGTTGATAGTTTTATACTCCGCGCGGACGCGCGGAAACCCCTCACCCTAGCCCTCCCCCACAAGGGGGGAGGGGACTAAGGAGTGGTTTTTTTTATTTATGACGGAAGGTGATGCGGCCCTTGGTCAGGTCGTACGGCGTCATTTCGACGGTGACGCGGTCGCCTTCTAGGATGCGGATCTTGTTCTTACGCATTTTGCCGGAGCTGTGGCCGAGGATGGTGTGGCCGTTGTCGAGCTTGACGCGGAACATCGCGTTCGGAAGCAGTTCCGAGACGATGCCTTCAAAGCTCATTAAGTCTTCTTTTTCTGACATTATTCCTCAGGTGACGGTTGTGGTGCTGCGAATGTGTAACACATATAACAGCGTAAATAAACGCCTTGCGGTGGTTTTGTCCACAATTACTTTGTTTTCAAGGGCTTCAGATAGGGTTTCGGCGCCTTCATTGTGGATTCCCCGGCGTCCCATGTCGATTGCCTCGAGTCTGTGCTTCTCGCCCTCTTGTGCCGCTTTATAGAAACTATCGCAAATGATGGCATAGTCGGCGATCAGGCGCTTGAGGGAGGCAAGGGGCAGGGGAATTTCCTCGTTCTTGCCGCTGGTCGTGCAGTTCACCTGCATCATCAGCCTGTCGCCCGCAAGGGCGAGGCGCAGTTTGTACGGCCCTTCGCAATCCTTCACGACAAAAGAATTTTCATCCAGCAGATCGGAGATGGCGCGGTGTCGCTCGACCTCGAGCGCGGCGGAGCGGGTGGCGATGGTTTCGTTATCGAGCTTCAGTTCGACAATGCGCGTCAAGCGGCGTCCTCTTTTTCCGCCAGACGTTCCAGCTTCGCGCCCACGCCGGTCAGTTTTCCGACGAGGTCTTCATAGCCACGGTCGAGGTGATAGATGCGGCTGACGGTCGAAACGCCTTCCGCCACCATGCCCGCCAAAATCAGCGAGACGGAGGCACGCAGGTCGGTCGCCATCACGGGCGCGCCCTTCAGTTTCGGAACGCCGCGTACGAGAGCGGAAGATCCATGCACGGTGATATCCGCGCCCATGCGCGCCAGTTCCGGCACGTGCATGAAACGGTTTTCGAAAATGGTTTCCGTCACCATGCCCGCACCTTCGGCCACGGTCAGCACCGACATCATCTGCGCCTGCAGGTCGGTCGGGAAGCCGGGATAGGGCTCGGTCATGATATCAAACCCGCGCAGGCGTTCGCGCGTGCGGTGGATGATAA
>JAYUPV010000509.1:0-5896 GCA_043759865.1 Alphaproteobacteria bacterium
CAAAAAGTATGCGCAAAACACACAAGACATCCTTTGCCAGCTGTTCCGCGCGACGGTGGAACAGCCGGGTCAAGGAGCATCGGGACGATGTATAGGAATCAGGGCCTGTTGTCGTAGATGGATTTTTTCATGCCCTGTTCGAACTGGCCAATGATCTGGTCGAGCGTGGCCTCGCCTTTCGACACAGCATAATCAACCTCGTCATAGAACTCCTGCAGCTTGAGCGTACCTTCGACCAACTTGCGGCGCGTCATGGGCTCGCCTTCGTTAGTGTAAATGCCATCGATTTTCTCGTCTGCGAAAGGTGAATCGTTAACAGCCTTGGTGAAGGCGTCGGTCAGTTTTTGCTTGTCTGCGGGGGTCATGATGTTGTCTCTCCTTAAAAGAAATTACGGTTTCGGTGCATTTTTTGAAGCAGCAGGTTTCGGCTGGGTACCGTTCGCAAGATCGGTCAGCGACTGCTTCAGTGTGTCAAAGGCGTCCATCAGCTGCGGCTCGGCCTTTCGCAGGCGAACATAGCTCACAAGTTCATCGAGCGTCGGCATCGTGCCGTCGCCTTCATTCGCAAGGACGCTTTTCAGCTCCCCTTTGCTCATCTGCGGCGCCTCTTTTTCAAGCTGTTCGAGACCGGCCAGCCCCGTTGCAACGGCGATGGTAACGGCAGCGGTGCGGTGCGTTTTCGGGAGCGTGGGGAAAACCTCGGAAATGCCGAAGGGATGCATCATGATGCTGAAGGCCTCGGCGTATTCGAGCGTGAGCGGGTCGAAAGACACGCGGATTTTTTCCGCCTTCTCCTCGTCGCCCTCATTGAGGTTCATGATAAACGGCATCATGATGGAAGCCGCCACAAGGTTCGGGTCCTTGTTCACGCTCAGCGAAGAAATCGTCGCGGCAACTCCAAGGCCGCCCTCTTCCACGATTTCGGCAGCGATGTCGCCCTCGTTTTTCGCTTCAATATAATAGTCGTATGCTTTTTTGACTTCGCGATGCTGGAGCAGTTTCGTGTCTTCAAATTTCTGGGGCTGTTCGCTGGGCAATTTTTTTCTCCGGAAGATGTGGACGATATCTGCGGAGTCGTAGCACCGGACAAAAATTATTTCCAGAAATATTTTACGGAATAATTATACCTTGTCAAGGTACTGAAGTTATTTAATAATTTTCGCGCAGTTACTTGAACAAGTCCTTCAACCCCTTGGTCGCTTCGTCCACGACTTTGCCCACGGGCGCTGTGAGCTTATTCTTGAGCGCCGCGTTGGAGCCTGCGCTGATAATACGGTTCAGCACCTGTTCGGCCACTTCCTCGGCGGTTGCGGGTTTGCTCTTGGTGCCGACATCGGTGAGGGTGATATCGGGCATGTCGATAGGCTGGCTGCCAAGCCCCGCGATGGCGGGAACGAGCTGCGCATTAAGTATCTTCAGTTTTTTGATGACCAGTTTCGGTGCAGGTACGACAGGCTCGCCCGCGCTTTTGCCCGAGGCTTTCATGTTTTTGCGCATCGCATCGAAATTCGTGCCGCCGGAGCCAATAGCATAAGTAACCTGCATTCCCTCCACCACCACTTCATCGAGCACGACGAGAGACTGCGACACTTCGCCGACCTTGAAAGCGATGGATTCGGTTTTCAGCAGCAGGTCGTTGCCGTAGCCCTTTGGGTTGTCGACTGTCAGGCGTCCCATAGTTGCCTTTTTGTCCGTAAGGGAAAATTGCAGACTGGTGACATGCACGGGCGTGCCGAGCGCCTCCGTCCCTGCCCGCTCGATCAGCGCCTTCACCGCGCCGCCAAGATACAGGTAGGCTCCGCCGCCAAGCAGCGCGAGGACGATAACGAGGCCAAGAAACTTTTTCATGATGCATTCTCCCTTTTCGAGGCAACTATACGCGCGGCACGCGCAGCGGTAAAGGCCGGGTTAAAGCAAAAAACGCACCAAGGGGGGCTCCTTGCGTGCGCTTCATGCGGTGGTGTTCAAAATTTCTAAAGACTAATTCCGGGCATCGCGCTTTACGGTATGCTGCTCCTTTCGTTTCGCGCGATGCCCCGATGTGTCTGTTCAGAGAGAGCCATCTGCAAAAACTCGGGGCTGCCCTGCTGTCCAGGGGTTCGGGGTGTGGGGGCCGCCGCCAGAATTCCGCTGATGACCATTGCCATCATTTGTGCCTGCAACGCATGACCGCATTCCTCCGCTGCGCGGTCAATTGATAAACTGTTGTGTCCTTCAAAACGAGTCGTGACGCGTATTTCATTATCGGGTGCCGCTTCAAGTGCCTCCATCAGCGCGGCGGGGTTAAACAAATAAGTGTCGTGTGCCTGTGTGTGCGTGTGTGTAGAAAGATCAGAAAACTTCCGCAGACCTCCTTTCGTTTTGAATTTCAAAGTCGCCATCAATCGGTTTCCTTAGGCATAGTTACAGCGTTTCGCGTCACCGCGATTTTTCGGTTTCAGGTTATTCCGGGATTTTCTGTGACAGCCTTTTGCGCTTCTTTCTCTCCTTTTCGCGCTGTTTTCGGTGGCTTGTCTCCTTCCGTTCATTCTCTCTTAACTAAATCCTTACATGGGAAAGATACTCCGTCAAACAAAAGATGAAATATTGTTATATTACAGTTACTTAAATTATACTCAAATTACATCTATGTGTTCCCATTGTACCCCACCGATTCTATCGTAAAGCCCTCAAAAACATGATAAAACCACCCATGATTTCAAGAAAAGAAGCGCTCAAAACATGGCTGAAGATCGGCCTGCTCAGTTTCGGCGGGCCTGCGGGGCAGATCGCGCTCATGCACAAAATTCTGGTCGAGGAAAAAAACTGGATCAGCGAAAGCCGTTTCCTGCACGCGCTCAACTACTGCATGCTGCTGCCAGGACCGGAGGCGATGCAGCTTGCGACCTATATCGGCTGGCTGCTGCACAAAACATGGGGCGGCATCGTGGCGGGGTTGCTGTTTATCCTGCCCGGCTTTTTGCTGATGATGTGTTTAAGCGCGGTCTATGCCGCCTATCACGACGTGCCATTGGTCGCAGCCCTTTTCTTCGGTCTCAAATCCGCCGTGCTGGTGCTGGTGGCCGAAGCCGTTATCCGCATCGGCAAAAAATCGCTGCACAATGCCGTGCTGAAACTGCTGGCGGCAGTTTCCTTCATCTCCCTCTTTTTCTTCGGCATCCCCTTCCCGCTTATCATCCTCGCGGCGGGTATCATTGGCTTTGCCGGCAGCAAATACGCGCCGAAGATTTTTACGCTCAAGGCGCAGCAGGAAGGAAAAGACGGCGGCGCGAAAAGCGTTATCGACAAAATGCTCGACAACGGCGCTCTCGCGCATACCAGGCCCGACGAAGCCCATGCGATTAAAACCCTTCTGATATGGTCATTCCTGTGGTTCGCGCCGGTCTTCGCCTGCCTTGGCGTTTTCGGCCCTGAAAACGTGTTTACCCATATCGGGTTTTTCTTCAGCAAAATGGCGGTGGTCACTTTCGGCGGTGCTTATGCCGTGCTTGCCTATGTCGCGCAGCAGGCGGTTGAACAGTATCATTGGCTGACGGCAGGTGACATGCTGAACGGTCTCGGCCTTGCGGAAACAACGCCGGGGCCGCTGATACTGGTGCTGCAATATGTCGGCTATCTCGCGGCCTTCACTTCGGGCGGGCATCTGGCGGGCATGGCAGGCGCGCTGCTTGCCGTCTGGGTGACTTTCGCGCCGTGCTTCCTGTGGATATTTCTCGGCGCGCCTTATATCGAGCAGATCCGCGCCAATAAATCCCTCACCTCGGCACTTTCCGCCATTACCGCTGCCGTGACGGGCGTGGTGCTGAACCTCGCCGTCTGGTTCGCGCTGCATGTGCTGTTCGGAAAAGTGGCAACATCTGATTTCCATGGCCTAAAGCTCTACACCGTCTCGTCCCCCGACCCCGCCGCAGCTGCGCTCGCCCTGCTCGCTGCCTTTTGCACCTTCAGGCTGAAATGGGGCATTCCTGCTGTGCTGGGGCTGTGCGCGACACTGGGCATGGCGATAAAGCTGATTTAAAGAAGCCTACTTCTTGTCCGCCCACTCGTTGACGCAGACATTCTCGCGGCAGGCGGGTTTGTAGGGCTTGGGCTGCTTGCAGACGGGGCGGTACTTGAAATCGTCGGTGCAGGCGGCGCGGGCCGACATCTGGAGCTGAATGAGCGGCATGATGACTTTCATGTCCGTCTCGAATTTCTTCGGCAGCATGACCGCAGAGGAACACGTGTCGACGCGGAAATAGAAACCTACGCATTCCTCGTCCGCCTCGCAGGTGTTGGGGATGGCGAGCAGGTAATCGTCAAGCTCGGCGACGGCCAGCATGCAGCCTTCGGACGCCATCATTTCCTGCGAAAAAGCGGGTGCGGAAGTGGCCAAAAACGCCGCCAGAACGGCTCCAAAAATAAAGCGTGTCATCATCCTTAAATGCTAACATATTTCTGCCATGATATCAACCGCATGCGCGCGGCTTATGTGAAGCAATCCTCTGTATTTATGTCTTTATCCTGCTGCTGAAAAATGCTAGAAAATGGGGTGTTTTCCGCTCTTCTGCAAGACCTTGAAAGGCCACGCCTGTGACCACCGACAATTCCGCCGCCAAGACCTCCGACATCTCGCCCATTACCATCGAAGACGAGATGCAGAAATCATACCTCGATTACGCGATGAGCGTGATCGTGTCGCGCGCGCTGCCCGATGTGCGGGACGGTTTGAAGCCCGTCCACCGCCGCATTTTGTACGCGATGCGCGAGGGTGGCTACGACAGCACCAAGCCTTTCAAGAAATCCGCCCGTATCGTCGGTGACGTGATGGGTAAATACCACCCGCACGGCGATAGCGCGATTTACGACGCGATGGTTCGCATGGCGCAGGATTTCTCGATGCGCCTGATGCTCGTCGACAGCCAGGGTAACTTTGGCTCGATGGACGGCGACCCGCCCGCCGCCATGCGTTATACCGAAGCGCGACTGAACAAAGCGGCAGAGGCGATGCTGGAGGATATCGACAAGGAAACCGTCGACTTCCAGCCCAACTACGATGAATCTACCGTCGAGCCCACCGTGCTGCCGTCGCGCTTCCCCAACCTTTTGGCGAACGGTGCTTCGGGCATTGCGGTCGGCATGGCGACCAACATTCCGCCGCACAACCTCGGCGAAGTCATCGATGGCTGCTGCGCCTATATCGACAATCCCGACCTCACCATCGACGACCTGCTTGAAATCATCCCCGGCCCCGACTTCCCGACCGGCGGCCAGATCATCGGCCGCAACGGCATCATGAGCACCTACCACAACGGTCGCGGCTCGATGATGATGCGCGCCAAGACGTCATTCGAAGACATGAAAAAAGACCGCACGGCGATCATCGTGCATGAAATTCCCTTTCAGGTGAACAAGTCGAGACTGCTCGAAAAAATGGCGGAATGCGTCCGCGACAAAAAGGTCGAAGGAATCTCCGACCTGCGCGATGAATCCGACCGCGATGGCGTGCGCGTGGTGATCGAGCTGAAAAAAGACGCTATGCCCGATGTGGTGCTGAAGCAGCTGCAAAAGGAAACCGAGCTGCAGACCAGCTTCCCCGCCAACATGCTGGCGCTGCATTACGGGCGCCCGCTGACCATGACGCTCAAGGACATGATCGAGGCCTTCGTCAAGTTCCGCGAGGAAGTCATCGCGAAGCGCACCATCTATGAACTCGCCAAAGCCCGCGACCGCGCGCATATCTTGGCCGGTTTAGCCGTCGCCGTCGCAAACATTGATGAAATCATAGTCATCATCCGCAAGGCGAAAGACCCGACGGACGCGAAAGAACAGCTGGTCGCAAGGCTGTGGCCCGCCGCCTCCGTCGCGTCGCTGATCAAGCTTATCGACGACCCCGAATATCCGGTCGCCAACGACA
>JAYUPV010000510.1:0-6745 GCA_043759865.1 Alphaproteobacteria bacterium
AGAATCGACAGCGAATTCCTGAATACCCTCGATCTGCGGGGGAACGACGGGGGTAACTTCCTTGCCGTTCAGGATCAACGTCCAATGCGTGGCGTCGGTATAGGTGAGCACCGACAGGGTGATCGTGCCTTCTTTCACTGGCTCGAAAGTCTTCGCCTCCACCGCCGTTTCTTTAAACGTCGTGGCGTTGGTGACGGAGGGGCGTTCAAAGTCGGGGGTAAGCACGTTGCAACCCGTCAGGGTAACAGCGACCGCAAGGGCGGAAATACCGAGTTTTATTTTCATTTTCCTGCCTCCGTCGGGCATGTGATTTCGCCGACATGGTGGTGGCCCGTCAGCTTGCTGCCCGCGAGCGTGCGCAGGATGACATAGAAAACAGGCGTGAAGAAAATGCCGAGGAAGGTAACGCCAAGCATGCCCGAAAACACCGAGATGCCGATGGCATGGCGCATTTCAGCACCCGCGCCGGTCGAGGACACCAGCGGCAGCACGCCCATGATGAACGCAAACGACGTCATCAAGATGGGGCGAAGCCGCAAGCGGCTCGCTGTCAACGCCGCATCCACAATGCTCTTGCCCTGAAATTCAAGCTCTCGCGCGAACTCGACAATAAGGATGGCGTTTTTGCAGGCAAGGCCGACAAGGACGATAAGCCCGATCTGGGTGAAGATGTTGTTGTCGCCCCCCGTCACGAACACACCGAGGATACCGAACAGCAAGACAATCGGCACAATCATGATGACCGCAAGCGGCAGCATCAGGCTCTCATACTGTGCGGCGAGCACGAGGAACACCAGCAGCACGCAAAGCGGGAAGATGTATTGCGACGTATTACCCGCCAGAATCTGCTGGTACTTCAAATCCGTCCATTCGAAATCCATGCCGATTGGCATGACTTCTTTCAGGATTTTTGTCATCTCCATCTCGGCCACTTCGGCGGGCACGCCGGGGGCGGGGCCGCCGTTGATGTCTGCCGTGCGGTAGAGGTTGTAGCGCGAGGCGGAATCGGGGCCGTAGCTCGGCTTCACATTGACCATCGAGCCAAGCGGCACCATTTCGCCCGCCATGTTGCGGGTTTTCAACTGTGAAATATCGCCTGCTTCGGCGCGGAAGGGCGCGTCGGCCTGCGCGATAACCTGGAAGGTACGACCAAAGCGGTTGAAGTCGTTGATGTAGAGCGAGCCGAGATATATCTGCATCGTGCTGAAAATATCGGTCACCGGCACGCCAAGCTGTTTTGCCTTGGTGCGGTCGACGTCGACGAACAATTGCGGCACGTTGATTTGATACGTGGAGAACACCTGGGCCAGCAGCGGGTTCTGCCATGCCTTCATCTGCGCGGCCATGATGACTTTTTGCAGTTCTTCATAGCCAAGGTCGGCGCGGTCTTCTACCTGAATCTTGAACCCGCCGATCATGCCAAGACCCATGACGGGCGGCGGCGCGACGACGGCGGCGAAAGCGTCCTCGACCGCCATCACCTTGCCCATCAGCTTGCCCGCGATGGCGGGGCCGTAAAGGTCTTTCGATGTACGTTCTTCAAACGGCTTCAGCGTGATGAAAACGATGCCCGCGCTCGAGCTTGCCGAAAAGCCCGCGATGGAAAGGCCGGGGAAGGCGACAGCATGCTCCACGCCCGGTTCCTGCATAGCGATATCGCAGATGCGGCGGATAACCGCGTCGGTACGCTCGAGCGACGAGCCCGATGGCAACTGCGCGAAGGCGACAAGGTATTGCTTGTCCTGCATGGGGATATAACCCTGCGGCACAATATATAACAGCCCCGCAGCGCCCATCGCGAGCAGCAGGTAGACGGCAACAACAACGGTCTTGCCGCGCATGACAAAGCCGAGCGCCTTGACGTAGAACCGTGTGAAAGCCTTGAAGCCGCGGTTAAAGCCACGGAAGAACCAGCCAAACGCGGCAGACAGAAGTTTTTCGAACCTGTCGCCCTCCGAGTCATGCGGCAGCAGCAGCTTGGCGGCGAGCGCGGGGCTGAGTGTCAGCGAGTTGAAAGCCGAAATGATGGTCGAGATGGCGATGGTCAGCGCAAACTGGCGGTAGAACTGACCCGTCAACCCGCTGATAAAGGCAAGCGGGACGAACACGGCGCAGAGTGTAAGCGCAATCGCGATAATGGGGCTCGACACTTCTTCCATCGCCTTGTGCGCGGCGGCGAGCGGGGCAAGTCCTTCCTCGATATTCCGTTCCACGTTTTCGACCACGACAATAGCGTCGTCGACCACGATGCCGATAGACAGCACAAGGCCGAACAGCGTGAGGTTGTTGATCGAAAAGCCGAAAGCATGCATGACGGCAAAGGTGCCGATAACCGAAATGGGAACCGCCAGAAGCGGGATGATGGACGCGCGCCATGTCTGCAGGAACACAATAACCACGATAACGACGAGGATAATCGCCTCGATCAGCGTCTCGATCACCGAGTTGATGCTGGCCTGCACGAAGCGGGTCGGGTCATAGACGATGGTATAGTCGATACCTTCGGGGAAGCTCTTTTTTAGCTCGGCCATCACGGCGCGGGCATCATTCGAAAGCTGGATGGCGTTTGATTCAGGCGCCTGAAAAATGGCGATTGCCGCCGCTTTCTTGTTATCGAGCAGCGAGCGCAGGGCGTACTGGTTCGCGCCAAGTTCGATGCGCGCGACGTCTTTCAGGCGGGTGATGCCGCCTGTGGGCGACGATTTCAATATGATCTCGCCGAATTCTTCTTCCGACTGCAAGCGGCCTTGCGCGTTGACGAGCAGTTCGAACGCGGCAGGGGTATCATGCGGCTGGCCGCCGACAACACCGCCTGCGACTTGCACGTTCTGCTCGCGGATGGAATTGACCACGTCGGTCGCGGTCAGGTCGAGCGCCGCGATTTTGCCGGGGTCGAGCCAGATACGCATGGCGTAATCGCCACCGCCGAACATCAGCACTTCGCCCGCCCCTTTGAGGCGTGCAAGGCGGTCGCGGATGTTGAGAGAGCCGAAGTTGCGAAGATATGTCGTGTCATACCGCCCGTCGGGCGAAGTCAGGTGAACGACGAGGGTGATGTTGCTTGAGCTTTTAACCGTGGTCACGCCGATCTGGCGCACGATATCGGGCAGTCGCGGCAGGGCCTGGCCCACACGGTTCTGCACCAGCTGTTGCGCGAGATCTGGATCGGTGCCGAGTTTAAAGGTAACTGTCAGCGCCATCTGGCCATCGGCGGTCGACTGCGACGACATATATAACATGTTCTCGACGCCGTTGACCTGTTCTTCGAGCGGGGTCGCGACGGTGGCGGCGATAACCTTGGGGTTCGCTCCCGGATATTGCGCGCGCACGACCACAGAAGGCGGCGCGACCTCGGGGTATTCCGAAATCGGCAGCAACGGCAGCGAAATCGCGCCGCCGAGCAAAATCAGCAGCGACAGTACCGCCGCGAAAATAGGCCTGTCGACGAAGAATTTTGCGAAATTCATTTCTTTTCCTCGGGTGCAGCTGCACCGTCTTTTTGTCCTGCCGCCGCCCCGCCTGGGGCCTGCAGCGTCGCCATATCCACCATCATCGGCTGCACCTGCATGCCCGGATGCACGCGCTGAAGGCCGTTGACCACAATCTTCTCGCCCGCCGCGAGGCCCTGTTCAATCACGCGTAAACCATCGCTGATGCCGCCAAGCACGACCGGGCGGTAACCGACATTGCCCTTGTCGTCAACGGCGTAAACGTATTTGCGGTCTTGGTCGGTGCTGATGGCGGTATCATTCACCAGTACAGCTTGCGACTTTTCGGCATTGCCGAGGCGCACGCGGGCGAACAGCCCCGGTGTCAACAGCTCGTCGGCGTTGGAGAATTCGGCGCGCACACGCATGGTGCCTGAGTCGCCCCGCAACTGGTTGTCGAAGGAGCGTATCTTGCCCTCGCGCGCGAAATCGCTTTCATCCGCCAGCGCCATATGCACGGGCATGTCCTGTGCCTTGCCTGCGCGCACGGCCTTCATGGCGCGCAAATAGGTCTGCTCGTCGATGTCAAAATCGGCATAAATAGGGTCGGTTGATTGCAGCGTGGTCAGCACCTGCGCGCCTTCCTGCACCATGTTGCCGACTGTGACATCGGCGCGGCCGACGCGGCCGGTGATGGGGGCTTTCAGCTCGGCGAACTCGACCTGCAGCGCGGCGAGTGCCACTTGCGCCTCGGCTGATTTCACGGAGGCCTGTGCTTCTTTTTCGGCGTTGCTGCGTTCGTCGAATTCGCGCTGGGAAAGCGCTTTTTGCTCGAACAGCTTTTGCGCGCGGGTATAGTTGCTCGACGACATGCCCGCCCGTGCCTGCGCGGAGGCAAGCGCCGCAGCGGCTTGGTCGTATTGCGCTTTGTAGGGGCGGATATCAATGGTGAACAAAAGATCGCCCTTTTGCACCACGTCACCTTCCTTGAAATGTACGGCATCGATAACGCCCGTCACGCGGGGGCGAACCGCTACATCTTCCACGGCGCGCAGGCGGCCGGTGAATTCGGATGATTTCACGATCTCCATCTGCACCACGGACGCGACGCTGACCGGCATCGCCTGCGGCGGCGCATCGGCAGCGCGGGTACTGGTCGTGGTGGTGACGGCAGCGACGGCGCAGAGCGCAACGGCGGCAACGCCAATAAGGACAAGACGGTTCATGATACCCTCGCTTTTTCCCGACCGTACGGTTGGGTAGATGTAAAACGGTTCAAACCTTCCAGCAGGTCACGTTTGATGACCTCGGGGTCGTTTGCGACTTTGGCCTGATATAGGACGCCCATCGAATAAGAAAACATCTCGCGCGCACGCCTTGCGATTTCGGGGCGGGCAATTTCGTGGAATTCCGGCAGGTCGCGCAGCACACTTTCGAAATAAGCGCAGTGCCCGTCGAAGATTTCCTTTATTTTTTCGCGGATGCGTTCGTCCTGCGCGCCCATTTCGGAGCCCGCAGTCGCCAGGGGACAGCCATAAACTTTCCCTTCTTTGTCATGGATTTCTTTTTGCCAGTTAAAGCAACCTTCGGCATATAGGGAAAGCCTTTTCCCGGCCGGAACGGTGGGGGAGAAACAGGCATCGAGCTTTTTGCGGCCCTCTGTCCACATGAAATCATAGGCGGCAAGGGCAAGGTCGGTTTTCGAGCAGAAGTGGTGATAGAAAGTACCTTTCTTGACCCCGGCTGCGACCGCAATGTCGTCCACGCTGACCGCGCCAAAGCTCTGGCGCATGAGAAGCCCTGCGGCTGCCTGCACGAGATGGTCTTTGGTCGGGGACTCCTTTTTCTTGCACCTAAACATAAGGCCAGTATAAACCGACCGTTCGGTCGGCTGTCAAATGATTCCGGTTTTTTGCAGCGGATAGGCACTTTTTTGCAACGCTCCGATGGCCTTCCCTGAAATATACGTAAAACCACACTCTCGCGAGAAACCAAGCGTATCCCCGTCTGACACACTATTTATATATGTCTTGATTCCGAGATTACGGTAATAAAGCGCGTAGATTCGACCTTGCGACGCCATGATATCCCTCGGCACGCCCGGCTCGGCAAGGTTGAAGCCAGAGGCATGCAGCACCGGAAATTCGGCCAGCCTGTCCTGCCGCACCAGCACGCTGGTTTCAAAAACATAGCAGCGCACGGCGTTCGACAACTGGCCGATGGTTTCGGCAAGTGCCGCCGGTGCGCGCTGTTCGGGCAGCCCCTGCACTTCAAGCATGATGCTGCCGCCGATCTCGGGCGCAAGGCGGGGAAGGAAACAACGGTAAAGGTCGGCGAACGCATCATCGCAAAGGCTCGACGCATGTACGGGCAGCATAATCACCCCCTCCTGCCCTTTCGACCGCAAATAATAAAGCTGCACCGCCGCCGAGAACAGCAGGGCAAGGTCCTGCCGCATGGTTTCTCCGGTATTGTAATGGGCAGGGTCGACAGGGCTTTTGATGGCGGCGGTGGAGCCAGCGATCACGCCCGCTTCGCTGTCGATGAACGGCACATAGCCGATATCGGCCTGCTCGACCAGCATCATCATTTCCGGCAGCAGGGGAATTTTATGCGGACTGTGCAACAGGTTGTGCATCGCCCGCGCCGCCCAGAGCCGCACCATGTCATCACCCGGATTTTCACCAAGACCTTCGCGCACCAGCTTGCCGATGCTCGATTCCATCTGCACGACAAGGCCCTTGAGGCTGTTGTCCTTCACCGCATTTTTCCGCGCGACTTGTGATGCGAGAGGTGGCGCTGCCGGTTTAATGCCCTCAACGATTGCGGAACGTATACTCTGCAGCCTCGCGCGCGCAGCACCTTCGGGCAGGCCGTCGAAAAGGAATTCGACCACGCAGCCGCGCAGGGTATATGCGCCGCCTGTCGCCGCCATCGCATCATCCGCCGCCTTGCGCCACAGGCTGGCGAGCAGGCGGGGCATGCGGTCGGTGCCGGTGAAAAGCTCCGGCAGCAATTCTTTCAGGTCGAGCGAACAAGTGGCGGCGCGCGTTTGCTCCGCGATATCCTCGAAACTGTCCTGCGGCACTTCGAACCTGCCGGATGTGATAGCAGACATGCAGCCCCTCCCTCTCTCAATTGCACGGGAAGGCAGCTTGGGGTTGCAAAATATTTCAAGCCTGCATACGCATGTATGTTGCGCGAGTGCTTACGGCGCGAAAGCGACGAATTCGGGGTTCAGGAATTTCTTTTCGGTCTTGCCGTACAACAGCGGCTTGCCGTCGAGGGTGGTTACGCTGCCGCCGGCCGCACGCAAC
>JAYUPV010000511.1:0-5117 GCA_043759865.1 Alphaproteobacteria bacterium
TTGACAGCCTTGTAGGGCGAAAAGAAATTAAGCGGCAGGCGGATACCGAACAGCGCGCCGAGGCCAACGGCCATGTCGGAATAGCCGGAGAAATCGAAATAGATTTGCAGGGAATAGGAAACCGCGCCGAGCCACGCCTCGAAAAAAGTCAAATTGTTTCCGAGTGCGGCGAGCGCGAAAACAGGGTCGGCGATATCGCCCATCTGGTCGGCGATGGCGACTTTTTTGAATAAACCGATGATGAAAACCGTCATGCCCGTCGCCGCCATGTCCCAGTTTATTTTCGCTGCGTCCTTGCGCATGAATTGCGGAATGACCTGCTTGTGGTGGACAATCGGCCCTGCGATGAGTTGCGGGAAAAAGGTGATGAACAGGGCGTAATGCAGGAAATTCGGCTCCTGCGTTTCCTTGCGGTAGCTGTCAACCAGCCATGCGATTTTCTGGAAGGTGAAAAACGAAATGCCAAGCGGAAGCACGATATCGGGGATGGAATATTCACCGCCAGCCGCATTCAGCGTCTTGAAAAACAGGCCGGTGTATTTGTAATAGAACAGCGCCGCCAAATTCGCGCAGATGCCGAAAATGAGAAGATTGCGGCGTTTTTTCTTCGTCCACGGCCTTTGCGCCAGCATCATGCCGAGCGCGTAGTTGCAAGCCATCGAGACAACGACGATGAGCAGATAAACAAGCTTGAACCAGCCGTAGAAAAACAGCGACGCCGCGACCAGCCACAGCATGGCGATTTCCCGGTCGGCGCGGCGCATGAGAAAAAAGTAGCCGAGCCATGTGACGGGCAGGAAAAACGCGATGAATATCCATGAACTGAAGAGCATTGTGCTTTAAGCAGCCTGTTTTTGTTTGGCCCTAGGTTTTCCCACAAAAACGCCCCCGCGCCAAGTGCCTGATATGGCGCAAGGAATTGTTTATATCGCAATTATTTATTGACATATGGCAGCGATTCGCCTATGCTGAAAACTGGGACCGTTTGGAAGGAGGTTAAAAAGCCAGATGAAACCAGCGTCGCAAGCTACCCGCCACCAGCAAGCGCCTGAAATCAAGAAAACCCTGCATACCCTCCTCGCGGCCCTGTTCCTCACCCTCGCCACGTTTTTCGCCAGCCCTCTAGGCTGCCGGAAGTTCCAGCAATTCGCCCCGTTGTTCGCGGGCAAGGGCCTCGACCAGCACCTTGGCGGTGCGCACGCATTGGTCGGCGGTGGTGTAGGCGTGCGCGGCAATGCGGAAGCCGCGATGACCGCCGAAAAGATCGCTGGTGCCGATGGTCTGGGTCACCATATTTTCGCGGCGGCGGATGTCGTGGCGCAGCCGGTTGGAGTCGCCCGCGGGCAGCAGCACGGTTGCCATGCAGCCGAGCATATCGTCGGGCGCGTTGGGTTTCTGGCCGAGCGCGTCGAGCAGCAGTTTATACCCGTGCAGCGCCATGCGCCGGTTGTCGGCTATCAAGGCGGTAAGACCCTGCGTGTGCAGGGCAGACAGCGTGTCAAAAGCGAACCCGGCCGTGAACCACGCCGTGTTGTCGCGCGTGCCCGGCCATGCAAAGGCCTTCTGGAAGGCGGACACGGCGGGGTTTGCGTCGTTCGCGCCGTGACTGGTGTTCAAGGGGCGTATGCGGTCGCGGAAATCCTCGCGCACATGCAGGAAGGCGCAGCCGGGCGCTGCGCAGAGCCATTTGTGCCCGTTGCCGGTATAGAAAGCGGCACCCAGTTTGCGAAGATCAATGGGCACATGGGCGGGCGCATGCGCGCCATCCACCAGCGTCTCCACCCCGCGCGTCTTCAACCCCGCCACGATGTCGTGGATGGGATAGACAAGGGCGGTCGCGCTTGTGATGTGGTCGATGAGGGCGAGGCGCGTCTTGTTTGTCACAGCCTTCAGCACGCTCTCCGTCACCTGCGATTTATCGGCGATGGGGAAGGGGATGGGGGCGACCACAATGACCGCGCCTGTCATGGCAGTGATCTCGCGCACAGCATTGTTGCAGGCGTTGTAGCCGTGACTGGTCAGCAATATCTCGTCGCCTGGTTTGAAAAACCCGCGAAGGGCGAGGGAGGTGATGACGGTGTTTACGCCCAGCGTCGCGCCTTCGACCAGCACCATGCCCTCAATGTCGGCGCGGGTGAACTCTGCCCAGAATTTGCGCGCGGCGGCAAAGCGCAGGGGGTAAATATCGGTGAAGTAATCGACAGGCGAGATCAGGAATTTCTCGCGTTCCGTCCGTTGAAATTCGCGCAGAGGGAGAGGGCACGCCCCGTAAGAGCCGTGGTTCATATAGGCAACGCCGCCGAAATCCCACAGCTTGGCGGCCTTGTCGCGGTCGATCTCTGAAGTGAACATGCGTTCTGCCTGTTATTGATTTAAACCTATATATATCATGCGGTTAGTTTTAGCCAGTGCGGAAGAATTATTTTGCATAATGCATTATTTTCAGGTATAGTTTCGGGTAACTAGAAAAGCCAAAGAGGTGTTGTGATGCCCGATGTCGATTTTTCCAAGTATAACTTTTCCGGCATGCGCGCGGTTGCGGATGCCAATGGCAACACCATCGCCGATATCATGGACAGCAAAGCGGGCGACGCTATTCTGATCGAGCCGCGCTCGGGCGCGAATATCCGCAAAGTCGCCGAGCTTGCGGCGGCGCTTGTGACCGAAATGCCCGACAAAAAAATAGGCTATGACTTCAGCGCCAATTATTATCCTGTTTCGGCTGGCGACACGGCGACGGAAATCATCATCCGCCATCTCGATGCTTCTTCCTCGCCCGCAGGCCGTTACCTGAAACCCGGGCGGCAGGGCAATGATTTCTTCGAGGCGGAAATTGTTGCCGGCCGCGAAGCGAACATCAAGTTGTTCGACGTGGTTATCGACGCCATCCGCCTCAGCCGCGCAAACGGCGACAAGGCGGTCGAATTCAAATTCAACAAATACCTGATGACCGTGAACGCGAAGGACGATGCGGAGGAAATTGAACGGCTGGTGCCGGCGGGCGACCGCCTCACCAATATCCCGCCGCCGCAACCCTCGAAACCTCTTGCGCGCGACCCTGACACCAAGGCGGGCGGGTTCACGATACGCGGCAATATCAAGCCGAGCTATTAGGCTTTTTCGGGGAAAGTTACCGTCACGCCGCGCTTCTTGAAATAGGCCTGCATCATCTTGCGGCCCGAGCGGTTGTTTTGCGCGAGGCGGACGGGGTCGACTTCGGCTTCTTTTTTGCCGTTCGCGGCAAGCGCGGATTTTAGCGTGTCGATATGCTGGTCGATATCGGCATTGTTGTTTTTCAGGGATTCATAAACGGCTTCGAGGGCCTGTTCGACGGTGGTGGCGGTCATTTTTCTTTCCCTCGCATGAATGTCGTAAACGCGCCGATTATAGGCGGTTTCGGGGCATTGCCTAGGGGGTGTTTCCGCGCGATTATGTAAACCTTAGGCCGCCGCAGCCTTGCGGTTACCGCTTAAAGTACGCATATGCGAGAGGCACGAGCTGGCGAGAACCTTGGTGTTGTAGCCGCCTTCGAGCATCGACACAAAACGCCCTTTGGCGGTTTTTTCGGCGACGTCGAGCAGCTGCGCGGTCATCCAGTCGAAATCTTTTTCCACCAGCATCTGGCGGCCGGGCGGGTCGTTGAACAGGTTTGATTCCGCAGGCGGGTCGTCGCGGTGCGCGTCGAAACCGGCGGAGAGGATAACGAAATCGGGTTTGAAGGCCAAAAGCTCGGGCACGATTTGCTTGGTGAAAATATCGTAATGCACCTGCGTGTCGCATTTTTCCGGCACGGGGAAGTTGCGTATGTTGCCGACCGCGCCGCGCACGGTTGATTCAGATTCAGGCTGGTAGGGCCACAGCGGTTTCTGGTGCGTGGAGAAGAACAATATTTTAGGGTTGTGTTCCACCAGTTCCTGCGTGCCGTTGCCGTGGTGAACATCGAAATCGATAATGGCCACGCGCTCGATGCCGGGCTTGGTCAGCGCATGGAAGCCTGCGATGGCGACATTGCCGAACAGGCAGAAACCCATCGAAGTGTTCTTCAGGGCATGGTGCCCGGGCGGGCGCACGGCGCAAAAGGCGCGGTTGACCTTGCCCGCATAAACATCATCCACTGCCTGACAGCCCGCGCCAACGCCGCGCAATGCGGCTTTCAGCGAGCCTTCGGACACGCGGGTATCGACATCGGTATTGGCGGGGGCGGAGGTGGCGGTCTGGCCTGCCACAATCTGCTTGATGCGTGCGAGGTGTTCGGGCGTGTGGCAGTACAGCACTTGGGCATCGGTGCCCATCGGCGCTTCTTTCCACTGCACTGTTCCGTTTTTGGGGAATTCGGTTTCGAGCGCGGCCAGAATATCTTTCAGACGCGTGGGGGATTCAGGATGGCCTTCGCCCGGATTGTGCAGGAAGCAGTCGGCATGGGTATAGATCGCAGTCGTGGTCACGGTATTCCCCCGTAAAATAAATTATGGTGTTTTCGGTGCGTCAGGCTTCTTCGCCGGTACGTCTTTTATCACAGGCGTAGCTTGAGCAGGATAGATAATATCGCGCCCGATGCCGTAAACGGCGAAGACCGAGGCAGGGTCATCCGTCATTTGCAGGCGTGATGCGCCGATGCCTTGCATGAATTGCGTCTGAGCGGCTGATTTGTTGTCGATAACGATGTTCAGGTGGCCGGTATGGTCATCGGTCTTGCCGGTCGCCACCACATGGGCGGTGAGGGCGTTCAGCGCATTCACGGCGGTTTTCGTGTCCGCCACCATTTCCAGCACCTCGAATTTATAGCCGTAGACGGTGCGGAAGCTGGAATAGTTTGAATTGGTGATGCCGATGGCCTGCGGCGCGCCGTCGGAGCCGAAAGCGGCGAACACGTTGACATTGCCTGCGGCTGCGGCGTCGCGGATGTTCGACATTTTTTCTTTCGTCAGGCCGGGCACGCTGCCGACATAAGTCTCGATAAGGTCGAGATCGGCCTTGTCCACGCGGCGCACATCGACGCCTTGCGAAGCGGGGGGCTGTTGCTTGGTGAACAGGTCGCCGCAATCATAAAGGCCATAGGGCAGCACATGCGCGTGCATTTTCTGTTCGTAGAAACGCACGGCGTTTGGGTTGTTTTC
>JAYUPV010000512.1:0-4378 GCA_043759865.1 Alphaproteobacteria bacterium
GAAGTGCGCTGCCAGTACAGGATTTTGCCGGAAAACGCGCCTTATGTGGTGCAGAAAATCGGCTCTGTTGCGCAGCTTGAATCAAACGTGCTGCACCCGCAGATCGACGGTATTTTCAGGGCGCAGGTCGCGCGCTCGCCGGCGATTTCGTACCAGCAGAACCGCGCCGAAGAACAGAAAATGGCCGAAGAAGCGGTGCGCACCGATCTTTCCAAATACCGCGTCGATATCGTCTCGGTCATGGTGACCAACATTCACCTGCCCGAAGCGCTGATGCAGACCACGCAGCAAAAGAACCTCGCCGAGCAGCAGAAATCGATGTTCGACTCCAAGAAAGACGCCGAAACGCGCCGCATCGAGTTCGAAAAAACCAAGACCGAAGCCGACCAGCAGGTTAAAATTATTACTGCCGAAGCCGGCATCAAGGTCGCGCAGTTCGAAGCGAAACAGGTGGAAGAACGCGCACGGGGCGATGCTGCACGCGTCCGCATGATCGCCGAAGCCGACGCCACACGCATCAAGCAGACCGGCGACGCCGAAGCCAGCATCATTCAGGCAAAGGGTGAAGCGCAGGCGAAGGCTTACCGCGATCAGGCAAGCGCTCTTACCGCACCGGGCGTTACCTCGGTCGAAATCATGAAAGCGATTTCGTCGGCAGGGCTGAAAATCACGCCCGACATCATGGTGTCGGGTGCGGCGAATGGCAGCGGCGAAGGCGGCGGTGGCGGCCTTGTCCAAGTGCTGCTCGGTCGCATGTTGCAGGAAAGCGGTAAGCAGGACGGCAAGAAAATCGCCTAGCCAAGCATTGCCTTATAATGCCTGTACCAGTCGCTCTGGAACAATTCCTGCGGGTCGTGCTTTAATTTTAGCGCGAGCAGTTCTTTCAGTTCGGGATAGGCTTTTTCAACCTGGTTTTTCCGCGCCCAGCGGTGATAAGTCAGGTAATAGCGCCCGCCGAGATTGATTGCGATATCGTACAGCGCCTGAAAGTCTCGCTTGGCCTTTTCAATCGCCTCCGGCGTGTGGATGACGTAGAGATTGAAAATTACGCAGGCATAGTCTTCCTTCGCCCAGGGCATGAAACTCTCGGTGTCTTTTTTGATGAACCGCACCGTGCCGTAAATAATGTTCATGCCGGTCGCAAGGGCGGCGGCGCGGCTGCTTTCCATCAATTCATGAAATTTATCGCGCGGCACATAAACCTCGCTCAGCATCAGCGACGAGCCCGCCGTGATGTTTTGTTCGCGCGCAAATTCCCGGTTGAAGTCTTTCAGGTAAATGCCCGTCTGGTGCGAATCCGACCAGTAAATCTGGCCGTTGGTGGCTAGGTAATGGTCGCGGTAAACCTGAAACGCCTTTTGCTTGTCGAGATGCGCGAGACGGTAAAGGCCTTTCCACGCCTCAAGCCCCAAGTCATGCGACGAGGCCGACAGGGCGGTGTCGTCCGGCACGGGCGCATAGCACGAAAAAATTCCCTGCCGCATGAAACCGTCCGATTTTTCATCGGTCATATACTGGAAATCGCCGTAAAGGTAACCGTCCTTCACGCGGCCCTCGACCGCTTCGATAAGTTTGTCGGTGGTGATGACATCGACCGTGCGCCGCACTTTGAAGCGAGTGCCGAGTTGCAGTTTTATGGTGTCGATAATGCCGAACAGCCCGTAGCCGCCAATCGCCAGTGTGAATAAATCTGCGTTTTCGGTGCGGCTGCAGGTTACGCGCGTGCCGTCGGCCTTTATCAGGGTGAAAGAAACGATGTCTTCGATCAGCGGCTTTTTCGTCAGGCTGCGCCCGTGGATGTTGGAGGCAAGCGCGCCGCCGAGCGTCAAATCATCCGCGCCGGTTTGTTTTTGTATCACGCAAAGTTCGGGGGCGTTTTCGTGCAGCCATTTTATCAGCTGCGGCCACATGATGCCCGCTTCGATTTCGACGGTCCTGGCATCAATGTCGACGCGGAAGACCTTGTTCATGCCCGTCATGTCGACCAGCGTGCCGCGCGTGCCGAATTGCTGCCCGCCCATCGCATGCCGCGCGCCGCAGACGCTGACGGAACGCCCAGCCTTTTGCGCGGCAGCGATTTGTTCCATCAACCCGGCGCTGTTCTGTGGCCGCGCGATATCGTGGACAATCGTTTTATTCAGCTGTGCGTGGACATCGTTGACTTCCTCGCCCGAGGCTTCGGCAAGCGCGCGCACCGGACGGATCAACGGGGCGGCGGCGGCCAGCACGGCGCTGGTTTTAATGAAGTCGCGGCGTTTCATGGTTTTTCAGGGCGTCTCGGCGGTGGGGCAATATCTTTTCAGCACTTCGGCGAGCGTGCCGAGATTTTCCTTCAGCAGATACCCGTCGGCATGCAGCACCGCCGCGCATTTCCTGTCGTCTTCGTGGTTCGAGGTGGTGAGGATGAAAACGATGTTCTTTTTCATGGTGTCGTCGCGGCGTATTTCCGCGAGCAACTGGAAACCGTTCATCAGCGGCATGTTGATGTCGAGCAAGATGAGGCAGGGCTGGCGCATTTTTTCACTGTTGTGGCGGCCCTTCAGCATGTTCAGCGCCTCGACCCCGTCGCGCGCGGTGTAAAGCGGGCTGGTGATATGCTCTTTTTTCAAAAGCCGCGTCACGACTTCCACATCCACATCGTCGTCTTCGACCAGTAATATATGGACGGGCTCGTTGAATTCGGCGGTGGTTGTTTGCGGTGACATGGAGGCCATTGCCCTTGTCCTCTTCTTTTACTATTTTATCACGAAAGCATTACTGTAAAATTACCTAATGATATCAATTACTTAAATGCAGCCCTGTATTCTGTTCGGGGCATTGTAACCCTATGCTATAAGATTGCGAATATCATTGGAAGGCAGATGAAGAAGCATGGACAAGACGGCGACATCCCCGGGTATTTTTGAACAACTGGTTGCAGACAAGACGGTGGCCTTCACCATTCTTGTCGCGGCGTTCGGCTATTTCGTCGATGTGTTCGATTTGCTGCTGTTCAACATCCTGCGTATTCCGAGCCTCAAGAGCCTCGGCGTGCCGGAAGCAGATTTGCTGTCGAGCGGCGTGTATCTGTTGAACATGCAGATGTCGGGGCTGTTGCTGGGCGGATTTTTGTGGGGCGTGGCTGGGGATAAATTTGGCCGCCTCTCCGTGCTGTTCGGCTCCATCATTCTTTATTCCGCCGGCAACATCGCCAATTATTTTGTACAGACGGTCGATCAATACGCCGCGCTGCGCTTTTTCACGGGCATCGGTCTCGCGGGTGAGCTTGGCGTGGGCGTGACGCTGGCGTCGGAACTGCTGCCGAAAAAATTGCGCGGGCTTGGCACCACGTTCATCGCCACCATCGGCGTGCTGGGCGCGACGGCGGCGGCCATCATCGCCAACCATGTCGGCTGGCGCGAGGCGTATCTTATCGGCGGGCTTATCGGGCTTGTGCTGCTGGCGCTGCGCATGGGCGTGCGTGAATCGGGCATGTATAAAAAATGCGAGGACATGGGTAAAAAAGTAAAACGCGGCAGCATTCTGATGTTCTTCAAAAACCTCGACCTGTTCCGCCGCTATGCCGCCGTCCTGCTGATCGGCGCGCCGACATGGTGCGTGGTCGGTATTTTCATCACCTTCACGCCCGAGTTTGCCAAAGACTTCGGCATGCCCGACCTGCCGACAGCGGGCAACGCGGTGCTGTACTGTTATATGGGCCTTGCCGTGGGCGACCTTTTGAGTGGCGTGATGAGCCAGTATTTGAAAAGCCGCCGCCGCTCGATTGCCATTTCGCTGGTGTTCCTTATCGCCGCCATGCTCGCCTTCACCAGCCTCAAGCCGCAGACGCTTGAGGCCTATTACGCTTTCTGTTTTCTGCTCGGCATCGGCGCGGGGTACTGGGCGATGTTTGTGCAGATCGGCGCGGAGCAGTTCGGCACCAACCTGCGCTCGACCGCCGCGACCAGCGTGCCCAATGTGGCGCGGGGGCTTGCCATTCCCATCACGCTTGGCTTCCGCGCGCTCATCCCCGCTTTCGGTGTGACAGGCGGGGGGCTTGCGGTGTTTTCGATGGTCATGCTGCTGGCCTTTCTCGGTCTTTACCTTGTGAAGGAAACATTCCACGATGACCTCGATTACGTCGAGGAACACAAACACTAGCGATTATGCAAACGCTATCGCGCGTGAAGCGTTAACCAGAAAATGATACCATTCATCCACCTGTTTTGAAGGAGACCGGAATGCTGAAAAAACTTTTGCTGATTGGTTTTTTATTAATGGTGCAAGGCGCAACGGCGCACGCCGCAGATAAAAATACGCAAGCCGCCGAATTCGCGGGTTATGTGCGCGAGACGACCGGCACCGTCACCGTCACCCGCGCCGGAACGACTGAAGCGAA
>JAYUPV010000513.1:0-3142 GCA_043759865.1 Alphaproteobacteria bacterium
CTTTGCTGTTTCCAAAGACGGCACCAAAGTGCCCTATACCGTCATCCGCCTGCCCGAAACCGAACTGGACGGCACGGCCGCGCTGAAACTCTACGGCTATGGCGGCTTCAACGTGCCGCTGGAACCGGGCTACGCCAACTCCATCGCGCATTTTGTGAAATCGGGCGGCATCTATGTGCAGGCGAACCTGCGCGGCGGCGGGGAATTCGGCGAGGACTGGTACAACGGCGGAAGGCGCGAAAACAAGCAGAACGTGTTCGACGATTTCGCAGCCATCGCCGAAGACCTGCAAAAAAACAAATACACCTCGCCCGAGCGCACGATTATCAACGGCGGCTCGAACGGCGGTTTGCTGACGGCAGCGACCATGCTGCAGCGCCCCGAGCTGTTCGGCGCGGTCATTACCGAAGTGGGCGTGGAAGACATGTTCCGCTTCCAGCTCGCCACCTATGGCGCGGCGTGGAAGTCCGATTACGGTGATCCTGCCGTGAAGGAAGACTTCAACGTGTCGGCGAAATACTCGCCCCTGCACAACGTTAAGCCCGGCGCGAAATATCCTCCGCACCTTATCAAGACCGGCGACCATGACGACCGCGTTGTGCCGTGGCATTCGTTCAAGCTCGCCGCCACCTTGCAGGCGCGCAGCGACAAGGACAACGTCACGCTGTTGCGCGTCGAGGAACGCGCAGGCCACGGCGCGGGCAAGCCCACCGCAAAGGTCATCAAGGCCTATGCCGAAAGTTTCGCCTTCATCGAAAAAGCCGTCGGCCCCGTCAACCAGAAGGATTATAAAGCCCAGCTGGCGGCCAAAGCGGCCAAGACGCCGAAATGGAAAAAGGCCCTTGGCCTCGGCGGCAAAAACGCGGCATGAGCGAGGTTATTTTCTACGACACCGAGTTCACCACCTGGGAAGGTGCGATGGATCGCGACTGGTCGGGGCCGAATGAATACCGCGAGCTCGTCCAGATCGGCGCTCTCCGCTTCAACCTTGAAACGCTGGAGGAAGGCGAGGAGTTTCTTATCCTCGTCAAGCCCGTAAAAAATCCGGCGCTGTCGGATTTCTTTACGCAGCTGACCGGCATTTCAAACGCCGATGTCGCAAATGACGGGCTTTCCTTTCCCGATGCCTACCGGCAGTTCAAGGCCTTCATCGGCAATCAACTGACATCATGCTACGGCTGGGATGCGCGGGTGATGCGGGAGAACCTTGTGTTCAACACCATGCCCGCGACCGAGGCCGAGTTCGACAGCTTCAACATCGGCCCGTGGTTCCACGATGCAGGCGCGCCCTATGGAATCCGTCAGGGCGTAAACTCCGGCAAGCTCGCCGCCACCGTCGGCGCCGCCATGTCGTCCATACAGGAACACAACGCCCTGCACGACGCGCGCTCGATTGCGGCGGCGTACCGCTTTCTGATCGGCAAGGGCGCGAAAGTGCCGTTTGGCGCAGGGCTTAAGTCCAAAACCGGCTGATAGAACCCACCTCCCAATCCTGCTACTATTCCCGACATGACAACCGAATCCCGCAGAAACCTCACCCTCGGCCTGCTCGCCGGCCTTGCCACGGGCATGCTGTGGGGCATTGTGTTTGTGGTGCCGCAGATGCTGCCCGATTTCACGCCGCTGGAGCTTTCGCTCGGGCGGTATTTCTTTTTCGGGCTGTCGAGCTGCTGGGCGCTGCCGCGCACATGGCGGCACTTCAAGAGTTTCGCGCCGCGCGACAGGCTGCAGGTTTTCTGGCTTTCGGCGACAGGGTTCTGGCTTTACACCATCTTGCTGTTCTGGGCGGTGAACGAGGCGGGCGGGATACTTTCCACGCTTATCATCGGGCTTCTGCCCATCACCATCCCGCTTGTGGCGAAGCGCACATGGAAGCTCGATAAAGTTTTTGCCCTCGGCCTCGGGCTTATATTCCTCGGCCTTCTGGTGCTGCAACTCGCGCCGCTGCTGCACGGCGAAAAACTCGGCCTGACATGGAAGGGCATGATACCCCTGCTATCGTGCCTTGGCATGTGGACATGGTTCGGCATCAAGAACACCGACTTCGTGCGCAAATACCCCGAGGCGAAAGTGAGCCTGACGAACCTCATGGGGCTATCGTCATTTATCATTCTCGCCGTCATCGGCGTGTTCGTGGTCGATATGCACGGCCTCGCGCAGCACGCGCATTTCGGCGCGTTTGTTTTCTGGAGCGCGGTCATTGGCTGCGGGTCTTCATGGGCTGCGAATATTTTGTGGAACATCTGCTCCACCCATTGCCCCGCCACCATTTCGGGCCCGCTGGTCGTGGCGGAAACAACCTTCGGCATTCTCTATACCTTTATGTTCCAGACGCGCTGGCCGGAGGCGCACGAGGCGGTTGCGCTCGCCCTGTTCGGCTTCGGCGTGTTCCTCGCCATCCGCGCGGAAATCAGGGCGCAGCTTGTGCCGGTGGCGGCCGCCGCCTGATATCCCGTTGAAATTACACCGCGAATACCATCCATTGACATAAGTATATTTTCCTCTACCCTGTGTCCTTCCAAAAACGGAGAGGCGCATGGGCCTGTTTTCATCAGCCAAAGACAAAAAGTCGCAGCAGCGCGAGCAGCTTTTCAGGCGGCTCAAAGAAGCCATCCCCCAGGGCGATGTCGGCAGTATCTCCTATGCGATCATGAATATCCGTCAGGCGCGCCTATTGGGCGACCCCGAAATGCCGCTGTTGCTCAACAGCGCCATCACCACCGTGTCGAACAAGAGCCTTTCCGAAGGCCTCGGCATGGCGATATGGGCGCTCACCTCGCTTTCCGACGAGACGCTGGTGAAATCGACCATCGCCAAGACCTTCAACCTCATCGCCCGCGCCGACCGCAACAATATGAGGACCATGGCCTCCGTCGCCATGGCGGCCAATACCATTGCTTCAACAGCCGAGAACGGCAGCGAAGACCAGAAACGCGCCAAGCGCGAATGGCTGGCCGCCTATGACACGCTTGCCGCCAAAAGCGACGGCCTGCAATTCGCCTTCGCCGCCGCCAGCAACGCCGCCGTCGGTTTCGCCGACATGCCGCTCCGCAGCGTCGCCATCGACAAATGGGAACAAAGCGTGCTGAAACTGGCCGCCAGCAGTCGCTACTCAGCCGAGCGCGAAGCGCACCGTGTGGCG
>JAYUPV010000514.1:0-9465 GCA_043759865.1 Alphaproteobacteria bacterium
CGCTTCCAGTCGAACGCGTCGAACCGTTCTTCGGGCGCGGTCGGCCTCATGCAGCTGATGCCGATGACGGCGCAGCACGTCGCGCGGCAGCACGGCGACAGCATCGAACATGAAACCCTGCGCGACCCGACGCTCAACATCGACCTCGGCCAGAAATACTTGAGCGAGCTTTTGGGCAACGAATATGTCGAGAACAACCTGTTCAAGCTCGCCATTGCCTATAACGCAGGTCCCGGCAAGCTCGCGCGCTGGGAACAGAACGACGCCTATGCCAGCGACCCGCTGCTGTTCATCGAATCCATCCCCGTCGCCGAAACACGGATTTTCGTCGAGCGCGTGATGACCAATTTCTGGATCTACCGCATCAAGCACGAGCAGGATACTGAATCGCTCGACAACGTGGCCGAAGGCGACTGGCCCGTTTACACCGCGCAGGATGTGCGTCCGCCTGCAACGCTGCTGGCGGCGGCCGAGCGGTTTTTCGCCCCTTAACCCCGCATGAAGAAAAACGCCAGCCTTTCGATTGGCGTCCTCGCGGGCATCAGCTCCGGCATGCTGTTCGGCAGCGATTTTTTGCCAGCGCAAATATTGTCTAGTTTTACCTCGCTTGAATTTTATTTCATCCGCGCCTTTTTCTTCGGCGCGGCTGGCTTCCTGTTTATTCGCCCTGCATTCCGCGCCTTTCGCGCCTTCACGATGCGGGACAAGTTGCTGGCCGTCGCCCTGAACGCGGCGGGGTTCTGGCTTTATTCATTGTTGCTGTTCTGGTCGATAAAGCACGGTAACGCCGTGGTCTCCACCATTGTCGTGGGCGCGATGCCTGCCACCATCGCGCTTGCCTCCAAGAAAATATCCGATCTCGGCGCGCCGTTTATCGCGGGGATTGCGCTGATCCTTGCGGGGCTGTTGACGCTGAATATCGCGTCGTTTTCGGTTATCTCAGGCGCGGGCTTCGTAGTCTGGATACTGCCGTTTGTGTGCCTCTTGCTGTGGACATGGTATGCGGTCGCGAATGCGGGTTTCGTGAAGCGTCACCCCGAACTGTCAAAGACCGACATGGTCAGCATCAT
Source organism: Alphaproteobacteria bacterium (assembly GCA_043759865.1). Classification (GTDB taxonomy): domain Bacteria; phylum Pseudomonadota; class Alphaproteobacteria; order Micavibrionales; family UBA2020; genus JAPWJZ01. The sequence goes on from JAYUPV010000514.1 coordinate 1,071, forward strand.
GGGCGTGCTCAGCTTCGTCATCATGATTTCGGTGGGGGCTTGCACGCTCGATATTCCGCACCTTGTCCATCACGAACAGTTCGCGACGTATGCGCTGTGGGGATTCATTTCCGGCGTGGGGTCGTCCTGGCTTGGCTTCTGGCTGTGGAATATCTGCTCGAAGCATTGCCCGCCTTCCGTTTCCGGCCCTCTACTGGTGAGCGAGACGATGTTCGGGCTTTTGTACACTTTCATCTATCAACACCGCCTGCCGGAACCAAACGAAGCCGCCGCCATCCTGCTGTTCGGGATTGGGGCGGTGCTGGTGATACGCGCCGAGACGCGGGCGGTTGACGCTATCCCATTGTAATGCCAGCTTATTTAACGCAAAAATGATTTGACATAAGATACCTTCATGCGCTATAAATCTCCAGCGGTCACAGCCGCATATAACAAAAAAATGTAATAGAGGACATAAACATGACCGACCTTCTTCCCGCCGCAAAAGATTTCGCTCAAAATCTCGCAAAGGACGCCGTCAATTTTCCCGCCACCAAGGCCAGCTGGCCTGTCTTCAAAGAGGCGCTGGTGACTTTCTACAACGACGTGAAGCGCGACATGTTCCATTTCCGCAGCGATGTGCTGAATCCTCTCGTCACCGATGCAGTGGCGAAGCGTGCGGAAACCCTGAAGCTTCCCGCCACGCCCGACAAGGCCGAGCAATTGCTGACGCTGAAGGAAGACACAAATGCCAAATTCTCCGCCCTTTCCGCACAGAGCGAAAAAAAAGTGCCTTACGGGTTCGCAGCCACCGGAATTTTTCTGGTCGCCGGCATCGTCTTTGGCCCGGGCGTTTTTATTGCCGCGCTTCCGCTTGTCGCTGCCGCCTTCAAATACGGCACTAACGAGCAGGGCGTCAACGACCGCAAGCGCGCGCTGGTGGACAAGATGGACCGCGATGTTATCGCCCTTGCAACGGGGGAAGAGCGCGCGGCCGTGTTCGCTTCGCCTAAATTCCAGGAACGCATCATCGAACGCGGGTTGTTGAAAAAAGCCTTTACTGGCGCTGGCTGGGGCAGTACGAAAGACGAGCAATTCGACGCAGTGGTGGCAAAACTGCCGCAGTCCGCGCTGAAGGTCGAAGCTGCGCCTTCCGTTTAATCAAGCCGATAAAATCTCGCACAACCGGTCATGCAGCGGGCGGTCGCCTGTTGCCATGACTTCCTGCGGGTCGAATGAGGGCTCCAGCGGCAATGGGTTTCCCTGACAGTTGGTGATAAGACCGCCTGCATTTTCGACGATGGGGATGAGCGCCGCGTAGTCGTGCAGCTTCATGTAGCTTTCCACCACGCCATCCAGCCATCCGCCCGCCAGCTGCCCGTAGGAATAGCAATCGCCGCCGTAAAGCGTGAAGCCGGTTTCCTCTTTCAGGTAAGTGTAAAAACGCAGGTAATCTTCGAAATCGAACATATCAGGGCCGGTGGTGCTGACATTCGCCGATTTAATATCTTTGCAGGGGCGGCATTTAATCTGCTTGCCGTTTAAGGTTGTGCAGTGCCCGCGCGCGCCGATCCAGCGTTCGTTGTTGATGGGCTGGTTCAGCAACCCTGCCACCGCTTCACCTTCATGCACTAACCCGATGAGTGTGCCGAACAGGGGGCGACCGGTTGCAAAGGCTTTGGTGCCGTCGATGGGGTCGAGCACCCACAGGTAACCTGTGCTGCCTTTGTCCGACCCGAATTCCTCGCCGTGGATGCCGTCGCCCGGGCGTTCCTTTTCGAGGATGGCGCGAATGGCAAGCTCGGCCTCCTTGTCGGCGATGGTGACGGGGCTGGCGTCCTCCTTGCCCTCGATATGAAAAGCTGTGCGGAAATACTTGGAAACCACAGCCCCGCTGGCATCGGCAAGGCGGTGGAGGAGGGCGACGAGTTCGGGGGAGACTGGTTGCTTTGTCATGTAAAAACCCTATTTTTTATGGATAATATTTGCCTGATGCTGTAAAAGTAATATATTTACGCCTCTGGCGAAAGCTGGAATTAAAAATTTAACCCGGATGGCGTAGATTATAAGGCGGCATTTTTAAAGAGGTTACCATGACGAGCGTCTCCGATATTCGCAAGACTTTCCTTGAATTCTTCAAGAAGCAGGGCCACGAAATCGTGCGCTCGTCGCCGCTTGTGCCGCAGAACGACCCGACGCTGATGTTCGCCAATTCCGGCATGGTGCAATTCAAGAACGTGTTCACGGGGCAGGAAAAACGCAGCTACACCCGCGCCACCACCGCGCAGAAATGCGTGCGCGCCGGCGGCAAGCACAACGACCTCGAAAACGTGGGCTATACCGCGCGGCACCTGACGTTTTTTGAAATGCTCGGCAACTTTTCCTTCGGCGATTATTTCAAAGCCGATGCGATTCCGTTCGCGTGGGAGCTGCTGACCAAAAACTTCGCCCTCGACCCCAAGCGCCTGTGCGTCACCGTTTACCATGACGACGACGAAGCGGCGAGCATCTGGAAGAAAGTCACCGGCTTCGGCGATGACAAAATCATCCGCATCCCCACCATGGACAATTTCTGGATAATGGGCGACACCGGCCCTTGCGGCCCGTGCTCGGAAATATTCTTTGACCACGGCGACAAAATCGCGGGCGGCCCTCCCGGCTCGCCCGATCAGGACGGCGTCCGTTTCGTCGAAATCTGGAACAACGTCTTTATGCAGTTCGAATCGTTGCCCGACGGCACGCGCACAAAACTGCCGAAACCCTCCATCGACACCGGCATGGGCCTCGAGCGCATGGCGACGGTGCTGCAGGGCAAGCATGACGTGTTCTCCATCGACCTCCTCCGCACCATTATCGAACAGGTCGGCCACCTGACGAACACCAGCCCCGACGGCGACAACAAGGCCGCGCACCGCGTGATTGCCGACCACCTGCGCGCCGCCTCGTTCCTGATCGCAGATGGTGTTTTACCGGGCAACGAAGGCCGTGGCTACGTTCTCCGCCGCATCATGCGTCGCGGCATGCGCTATGCCCATATTCTGGGCGCGCAGGAACCGCTGATGTACCGGCTGTTCCCGACGCTGATTGCCAAAATGGGCGATGCCTATCCCGAATTGAAAGAAGCCGAAGCGTTGATCACCGAAACGCTGAAGCTCGAAGAAACCAGATTCAAAAAGACCCTCGCTAACGGCCTCGATTTGCTGGGCAAGGAAACGTCGAAACTCGGCAAGGGCGCGAAGCTGCCGGGCGATGTGGCGTTCCAGCTGTATGACACTTTCGGTTTTCCTCTCGATTTGACCCAGGACGTGCTGAAGCGCGACCAGCAGCGTGAAGTCGACATCGCCGGTTTCAACACTGCGATGGAAAAACAAAAAGAAGCCTCCCGCAAATCGTGGCAGGGCTCGGGCGAAGCAGCCGATGAAAAAGTGTGGTTCGAGATTAAAGAAAAAATCGGTTCGACCGAATTTTTGGGTTATGAGCTTGAAAAAGCCGAAGCCCAAGTCGTCGCCATTGTCGACAACACCGGCAAGTCTGTGCAAAAGGCCGAGGGCGATGTTTCGATCGTCGTCAACCAGACGCCTTTCTACGGCGAATCCGGCGGTCAGGTGGGCGACCATGGCGTTATTACCGTCTTGAAAACCGGCGTGAAGGTGACTGTCACCGACACGCACAGAAAAGCGGGCGGCGTTTTTGTGCATCATGGCAAAGCCGCAGGCTCAATCTCTGTGGGTGACGCGGTGGAGCTGGCGATTGATGCGCGCCGCCGCAACGCCATTCGCGGCAACCATTCCGCCACGCACTTGCTGCACGCCGCGCTGCGCCGCAATGTCGGCAAGCATGTGTCGCAAAAGGGCTCGGTGGTCGATAGCCGCCGCCTGCGCTTTGACGTGAGCCAGCCCTCGGCCCTGACCGAAGAACAGATTGCAACGGTGGAACGTGAAGTGAACGAGCGCATTCGCCACAATTCCGAAGTGTCCACGCGCCTGATGCCGGTCGACGATGCCCGCGCGCTCGGCGCCATGGCGATGTTCGGCGAAAAATATGACGAAGAAGTCCGCGTGCTCGCCATGGGCGGGCAGGACCTTGACGATGCGAAGAAGCCGTATTCGATGGAACTTTGCGGCGGCACGCATGTGCGCCGTACGGGTGATATCGGCGCATTTAAAATTGTGGGCGAAAGCGCGCTTGCCGCCGGCATCCGCCGCATCGAGGCGGTGACGGGCGAAGGTGTGCTTGATTACCTGACCGAACAGGAAAACCGCGTGCTGCAGGTGGCTGGACTTTTGAAGTCTTCACCCGCCGATGTTGTCGCGCGTGTTGAAGCGTTGCAGAGCGATAAGAAGAAACTTGAAAAAGAAGTCTCCGATCTTCGTAGAAAACTCGCCGCCGGAGGCGGCAGTGCCGCAAACTCGCCGGAAGCGAAGGTCATCAAGGGCATTAATTTCACCTCCCGCGTGCTCGAAGGCATCCCTGCGGGCGAGCTGAAACCGCTGGCAGATGAATTGACGGCGAAACTCGGCTCCGGCGTTGTCGCGCTGGTGTCGGTCGATGAAACGGGCAAAGCGTCGCTGGTCGTCGCGGTCACGAAAGACCTGACCGGCACGATCGACGCTGTGAAGCTGGTAAAAATCGGCGCAGAAAAACTCGGCGGCAAAGGCGGCGGCGGCCGCCCCGATATGGCGCAGGCAGGCGGGCCGGATGGCAAGCTGGCGAACGACGCTGTCGGCGCTATCGAGGCGGCGCTCGCGGGTTAAATCAGAACCACGTCGTATAAACGTTGATGGCGGGGAGCAGTTTGGGCTTCACGGCGGGGTCGCGTCCGGCGAGCCACAATTTGCTGTCGATGTCCTGCACGCGTGCGCCGCTTTGTTTTGACAGCTCGGCGGCAATCACGATGGTCGCGGCGCGTACATCGGCGACGACGGGGTCGTTTTCGGCGAAGCCTTCGCGCTTCACCAGTTTTTCGCGCAACTCGTCTGATATCTTCATGACGCCAAGGCCTTCCAGCACTTGCGGCAATACGTAGTCGGATGCGGGTGGCGTGTCGGTGACGATGGTGACGCCACGGTTCTCCGCATGCGCCGCCGCCATCAGCACAGACAGGATAACTTTTTTGCGGAACGGGTCGCTCTCGAAGCTGACGGGGAACAGCGCCGCCATGTCGTTGATGAACTTGAAATCGAAGTTATAACGGTTTTCGGCCGGCTGCCACGCGGCCTTTACCAAAGTGTCGAGTTTGCCGTACACGGCTGGCTCCGCAAATTCGCGGAACATCGCGATACGCTCGGCTGCGAAGGGCGTGTCCTTCAGATGCGGCGCGACTTTGGCTTCAACATCTGCAGGGTCGAGGATATCAATGCCGGGAATAACTTTCGCCGCGCGCAGTTCGGCGAGTTTCGCCACCATCGCCTGCGCGCCCGAGCCGCCGATATTCCATTTCTGCGGTACGCCGTTTTCGTCGGGCGTAATAAATCCGCCCTGCTGCGCGCAGTTCAGCGCCATTTCAAACAGCACACGCGTGGCGTCGAACGGGTCTGCCTTCGCGGCATCGCTGATGTAATTATTCCACGCCGGCGGCTTCGATGCGCCCTTGAACGTTTCGGCGAGTGCGGAAAGTTTTTCGTTGTCGATGGACACATGCGCGGACTGCGCCACGATATCGCACGCGTTCTGCATGAATTGGTCGAGCTTGCCCGTCGTCATCTTGCGGCTCAGGGCTTGGGCGGGGGGAATTTTACGCTCTCGATCGCCTTGACGTAGTCGGGGAGCGTGCCTCGGCCTGCCTTGATGTCCTGCTCGACGCCGTCGAAGAAGCTTTCACCCTCGAGAGTGTTCTCGATGATCTTGCGGTGCGTGGTGGGCGGGGGGATGCCTTCAAGCGTAAAGGGCGCGTCAGCGGCAGCGGGGTCGCGGTCGAGGACTTTTTGGAAGGCGTCTCTCAGGGTCTGTTTATCTTTGGGGGACATGGCGAGTGCTTTCGGTTCGAGTAAGTGTATTCAAACTGTATGAAAACTACTAAACCGGAAGGATTATGTCAAAATGCTTTTAAGGGATTGAAATAATTGCCTAAAAAAGCTGCCTTTTCAACCGGCAAACCCTGCGAAATAGTCCACCAGATGGTCGATGAATTTACGGGTGCGGGCGCTCAGGTGGCGTTGCTGTGTGTAGACGGCCTGCACCAGCATGGGCGCTTCTTCGTAGTCTTCCAAAATAATTTCAAGCTCGCCGGAATTGATATGCGGCCCCGCGATGAAAGTCGGCAGCATGGTGATGCCGCAATGGCCGAGCGCGGCTTGCAACAACAGCGTGCCATTGTCGCTGGTGAACCTGCCCGCGACAGGCTGCACATGCCTGCGCCCGCCGACACGGAACGCCCAGGACTTGCCCTCGTTCACGCCGCTATAGATCAGGCAGTTGTGCTGCGCGAGGTCTTGCGGCTTTTGCGGCGTGCCGTGCTTTTCAAGGTATTCGCGGCTTGCGACCGTCACGCGCCTGCTTTCCGCCAGCTTGCGTGCGATATAGCCGGGGTTTTCGACCCCGCCGATACGGATGGCTAAATCGAAATCTTCCTCCGCCAGAGGCGCCGCCCGGTCGCCAAGATACAGCCGCACCGCGACATCGGGATATTTTTCGAGATATGACGCAACGGCAGGCCCGAGGAATTTTGTGCCGAAGGTGACGGGTGCGCTGACCTTCAGCTCTCCAACGGGGTTTTCGTTGCTGTAGCGGAGGTTTTCCTCCACCTCCGCCAGTTCGTTGATAAGGCGGCGCGCATGGTCGAAATACTGGTATCCGGCATCGGTGAGGGTTACATGGCGCGTGGTGCGCTTCAGCAGGCGGGTGCCGAGATAGGCTTCGAGGTCTTTGATGCGTTTGCTGACCACCGAATTGGCAAGATTAAGGCGGCGCGCCGTTTCCGCGAAGCTTGAGGTCTCCGCGACCGTCACAAAGGCGATGATGTTCGATAATCTATCCATCCGGTTATATTATTCGATAAAATAGAATTATTAAGTATAAAAATGGCATATTAATCTTAAATGCAGAAGAATTATACTTAGAGATAGAAAGGAGGGTGTCACATGACAACCGTTAGACATAAATACGAAAGGGGCGCGACCGAGACAGGCTGGCTGCAAAGCTGGCACAGCTTTTCATTCGGCGGCTATCACGACCCGAAAAACATGGGCTTCGGCCCTCTGCGGGTTATCAACGAAGATATCGTGCGCGCGGGCACGGGCTTTGACATGCACGGTCACGCCAATATGGAGATCATCACCTATATTCTCTCGGGTGCGATCGAGCACAAGGACAGCCTTGGCAATGGCGGCCTTATCCGCCCCGGCGATGTTCAATTGATGAGCGCGGGCAAGGGGATACTGCACAGTGAATTCAACCCGTCCGAAACCGAGGACGTGCATCTGCTGCAAATCTGGATCATGCCCCGCGAAACCGGCGGCAAAGCAGGCTACCAGCAAACCACGTTCAACCCCGCCGAGATTGAAAACGGCTTGCGGCTGGTGGTTTCGCCCGATGGCGAAAACGGCTCGCTGGTCATCAAGCAGGACGCGAAACTGTGGGTATCGCGGCTCGAGGCCGGCAAATCTGTTTCTCTGGAAATGCAGCGGGGGCGCAAATACTGGTTCCAGATCGCACGCGGCAAGGTCGAGCTTTTCGGCAAGGCCCTCGAAGCGGGCGATGCGCTGGGGCTTGATAACGAACCCGGCAAGGCCGATATTAAGGCGCTCGAAGCCGCCGAGATTATCGTGTTCGAACTGCCGCAATAAAAAGGAAACACAGCCATGACAAAAAAAGTAAAAATCCTCGCCTTCGCGGGCAGCACACGCAAGGACTCGTTCAACAAGAAACTCGTGAAGCTGGCTGCGAAAGGCGCGGAAGATGCGGGCGCGGAAGTGACCGTCATCGACCTGAAAGATTATCCCATGCCGCTTTATGACGGCGACGACGAAGCGGCGACAGGTCTGCCCGACAAGGCAAAGGAACTGAAAAAGATGATGCAGGAAAGCGACGGCTTTCTCATCGCCTCGCCCGAATACAACAGCGGTTATTCCGCCGTGCTGAAAAACGCGTTTGACTGGGTGTCGCGCAAGTCGGACCCTGCGGAAGCGGGTCTGTCCGCCTTCACCGGCAAAGTTGCGGTTCTCATGTCGACTTCGCCGGGTGCGCTCGGCGGGTTGCGCGGGCTTTACCAGTTGCGCGAGATGCTGCAAAACGTGAACACCATCGTGCTGCCGCAAATGCAGGCTGTCGGGCAGGCGGGTTCAGCCTTCGATGAAAACGGACAGCTGAAAGACGAAAAGACTGCCAAGAGTGTGGCCGGTCTCGGCGCAACGTTGGCGAAAACCCTGCAAAAGCTGAATCCGTAGGCTGTCGTGAATCCACGTCCAACGCTACTGGA
>JAYUPV010000515.1:0-2600 GCA_043759865.1 Alphaproteobacteria bacterium
GGAAATGCTCGCGGGCGTGGCGGTCGATGCGGTGTTTGACAGCGTTTCCGTGGTAACCACTTTCCGCGAAAAGCTGCACAGCGCGGGCGTAATTTTCTGCTCGATATCTGAAGCTGTCCAAAAATATCCGGACATGATTAAAAAATACATGGGCAGCGTGGTGCCCTATACCGACAACAAACACGCCTGCCTGAATGCCGCTGTCTTTACCGATGGCACGTTCGTTTACATTCCCGAAGGCGTGCGCTGCCCGATGGAGTTGTCGACCTATTTCCGCATCAACGAAGCGAAAACGGGCCAGTTTGAACGCACGCTGATTATCGCCGAAAAGAAATCCTATGTCAGCTATCTCGAAGGCTGCACCGCGCCGAAGCGCGACGAAAACCAGATGCACGCTGCTGTGGTCGAATTGATTGCCATGGACGATGCGGAAATAAAATATTCAACCGTGCAAAATTGGTTCCCCGGCGACGAAAACGGCAAGGGCGGCATTTACAACTTTGTCACCAAGCGCGGCATCTGCAAGGGCGCGCGCTCGAAAATTTCGTGGACGCAGGTTGAAACCGGCTCGGCCATTACGTGGAAATATCCGTCCTGCGTGCTGCTGGGCGACGACAGTGTGGGCGAGTTCTATTCCGTCGCGCTGACCAACAACTACCAGCAGGCTGACACCGGCACCAAGATGATCCATATCGGCAAGAATACGCGCTCGCGCATTATCTCCAAGGGGATTTCGGCGGGCAAGTCGAACAACACCTATCGCGGCCTTGTGCGTATCGCGCAGAAGGCCGAAAACGCGCGCAATTACACGCAATGCGACAGCCTGCTGATTGGCGACACCTGCGGGGCGCATACCGTGCCGTATATCGAGAACAAGAACCCGAGCGCGACTTTGGAGCACGAAGCCACCACCTCGCGCATCAGCGAAAAGCAGCTGTTCTATTGCCGCCAGCGCGGCATACCGCAGGAAGAGGCGCTGACGCTCATCGTCAACGGCTTCTGCCGCGAAGTGCTGCAGCACCTGCCGATGGAATTCGCCGTCGAGGCGCAAAAACTGGTGGCGATAAGTCTGGAAGGAAGTGTGGGATAACATGCTGAAAATCGAAAACCTCCATGTGACCGCCAATGGTCGCGCCGTGTTGAAGGGCTTGAGCCTTGAAATGAAGGCGGGCGAAGTGCATGCCATCATGGGGCCGAACGGCTCGGGCAAGTCGACGCTTTCCTATGTCCTCGCGGGCCGCGATGGTTATGAAGTGACCGACGGCAAAGTGGAATTTATGGGGAAAGACCTGCTGTCGATGGATCCGGAAGACCGCGCTGCGCTCGGCCTGTTTCTGGCGTTTCAATATCCGGTCGAAATTCCGGGCGTGTCGTCCACGACCTTCATCAAGACCGCGCTCAACGCCCTGCGCAAGAAGCGCGGCGAAAAAGACATCGAGCCTGCTGCCTTCCTGAAGCTGCAAAAACAAAAATTAACCGAGCTTGGCATGGATCCCGAAATGATGAAGCGCGGCGTGAATGTCGGCTTTTCGGGCGGCGAGAAAAAACGCAACGAAGTTTTACAAATGGCGATGCTGCAGCCGAAACTCGCCATCATGGACGAAACCGACAGCGGCCTCGATATCGATGCGCTGAAAGTTGTCTCCGAAGGCGTCAACGCGCTGCGCTCGCCTGATCGTTCGTTCCTTATCATCACGCACTATCAACGCCTGCTCGATTACATCAAGCCCGACATTATCCACGTTCTTGCGAATGGCCGGATACAAAAAACCGGCGGGCCGGAACTCGCGCTGCAGCTTGAAAAAGACGGCTATGCCGAATATTACGGCGCGGGGGCGGCGGCATAACATGACGGCAGCAACCGCAAGCAAGGAAGGTTTCATGGCACAAGCCCCGCAAGTCGCGGCGGCACTGCCCTGGCTTGCCGAAGCGGCGGTGCTTGAGCGCGACAAGGCGGCACCGTGGATAAAGGCACTACGCGAAACGGGCGCTGAAAGTTTCGCCCGCTCCGGCCTGCCGACAGTGGCGTGGGAAGGCTGGCAATACACCAATCTCCGCGCGCTTGGCGGCACGAAATTCACTTACGCAGCTGATCCTGTAAAATTCGATGCCGCGAAAATTCCGACACCGCTGCTGGAAGACGCGCACCGCGTTGTGCTGGTCAACGGTCAGTACCAGCAAAAACTCTCGACTTTGCCCGCGCATGTGACGGTGATGAGCCTCATGGAAGCGGCGGAGAAAAAAGTGAAGGGGCTTGAAGACCAGCTCGTGCGCGTGGGCGACCTTGCCGCGCAGCCGCTGATGGCGCTGAACTCCGCTTACCTGCGCGACGGTTTCGTGCTGGCGGTCGACGCGCACAAAGACATCGAAAAGCCGGTCGAGGTGCTGTACTTCAACACCGGCCGTGATGCCGCCATTTACCCCCGCGTGCTGTATAGCCTCGGCGAAAACAGCGGCCTGACGGTTGTCGAACGGCATTACGGGGAGGGGTCTTACCTCGCCAATGCCTATGTCGCCATCGCCCAAGAATCGGCTTCCCGCCTCAAATTTTACCGTTTTGTCGATGAATCAGAAGGTGGCGCGCATGTCAGCAAGACTGT
>JAYUPV010000516.1:0-3668 GCA_043759865.1 Alphaproteobacteria bacterium
ATACAGCTCAAGCTGTTCCCCGCCGAAGCCCTGCATATGGGCATCGGCAAAGCGGCCGAGCAGCAGGTCAATCTCCCGCGTGCCGCGATGCCAGCTGCGGAACAGCATCTGCTTCCGCTTTATGGATATATTGTCCTCGGGGCTGGTTTCGGGCATATTCATCCTGTTCAAATGTAAGGATAGACAATATGGCCGATAAAAATTTCTTCAAGGACAATTTCGTGATGATCGTGGGCCTCGCCCTGCCGGTCGTGCTGATGGTGGGTTTCATGCTGGCCTCCAGCCTGCCGCCCTCGGGCGACCCGCCGAAATACGATGTCATTTTTTCCTCGCCCGATTATTCAAGCTCGGGCAAGCCCGTGACCGTCACGCTGGTCGTGAAGGACGGTACGCTGAAAGCGCAATACACCAAGGTTCCCAACCCGCAGACCTATCCCAACAACCAGTGGGTCAAACTGTACCAGTTTGACGCGAAAACGCAGACGGTGCGCGCGCTCGGCTTCGGCCTGCCGGATGAAGTCGACAGCATCACCGGCACGCGCGAAGACACAGTAGACGCCACCAAAAACCTGAAACTCGACACCAGCCTGAAAGCCCCCGATGGTTTCGAGCTGACGAATGAATACTACCGCCACGGCGGTTTGATGGGTGACCTTTTCGGCGGCTGGAACAGCTCGAGCGAAATGCGCCTGCGTAACGGCTCAAAAACCGTCCGCCTGACAGGCGACGGCGCGCCGTTCTACTACGGCAGCGCAACCTTCATCGGCTGGGTGAAAGAATGACATCAAGGCAGGACGCGCTGATCGAGGTCATCGATATCATCAAGCGGCATAAACTGACGCTCGAGGAAGTTTATGCGGGCATGCAGGAATCGCCCGAATTCAAGGCGCAGAAATCGGGCAGTATCCTGATGCGGCTGTTCGGCTATCTTGGCGGCTTGTTCGTTTTTTCCGGCCTCTCGACCTTTGTCGCCATGCAATGGAACGACATGGGCGCGGCAGGGCATGTTATGGCCTCGCTCGGCATCGGGTTCTGCCTGTTCATCATGGCGCTCACCTGCACGACCAACGAAAAACTTTCTGCGGCGGCGACGCCCCTGTTCCTTCTCGCCGCGCTGCTGCAGCCTTTTGGCATCGGCGTGCTGCTGACGGAAATGTCGAACGGCGGCGACCCCATGCATGGCGCGCTGTTCATCCTGTTCCTGATGGCGGTGCAGCAGGGCTGCGTCTTCTGGGCGAAGGACCTGACGGTTCTGGCGCTCACGACACTTGTGTTTACGGGCGGCTTTTTCACCACCGCCTTCGACCTCATGGGCATCCCCGCCGAGCTTATCGGCCTTGTGGTGGGCTCGTCGCTTGCCTGCATCGGCTGGGCGCTCGATAAATCGAAGCACAAGGCACTGTCCTGGGTCTGCTATCTGTTCGGCTCGGTCTTGCTGCTTTGCGTGGCGGAAGATGCGCTGCGCAACACGCCGTTCGAGATATTGTTCCTCGGTCTTGCCGTTTGCATCATCTTCCTCTCGACCGTGGCGCGCAGCCGCACGCTGTTGCTGGTGGGAACGCTGGCGACGCTCGGCTATGTCGGCTATCTGATGCAGAAATATTTTGGCGACAGCCTGATGGGGCCCATCGGCCTTGTCATCATCGGCGGCTTGCTGATCGGCGCGGGTGTGGTGACCGTCAAGATCAACAACAAGTTCATCAAGCAAAAGGGATAACAGGCTTTGAGCGCGCGGCCGTTCATCCTCGACCCGCTGTTCCAGTCGACCAAGGCCGTGCCGGGCGTGGGGCCGCGCATGACCAAGCTGCTGGAAAAAGTGGCGGGGCCTTGCGTGTCCGACCTTTACTGGCATTTACCCTCCAGCGTTATCGACCGGCGCTACGCGCCGAAACTGCGCGAGGCGCAGGCCGACAAGGTTGCGACCGTCACCATCCGCGTCGAGGCGCATTTCCCGCCCTCGCGCCCCGGCCTGCCTTACCGTATCAAAGGCACCGACGGCTCGGGCTGGATCGACCTGACGTTCTTCAACGCCTATGGCGATTACCTTGAAACGACTTTTCCCGTCGGCGAGGAACGCGTGGTGAGCGGACGGCTGGAAATGTACAACAGCCATCTGCAAATGCCGCATCCCGACTATGTGACCATACCGTCGCAGCGCGACCAGATACCGAATATCGAGCCTGTCTATCCGCTGACCGCAGGGCTGACGCAAAAAGTTTCCCTCAAAATCATGCGCGCCGCGCTGTCGAAAATTCCGGAGCTGGACGAATGGCTCGACCCCGCCTTCCAGCAGCGCGAACAATGGCCGCGCTGGCACGAGGCGCTGCATCAGGCGCACAACCCGACGGCTGAATCAGATTTATCGCCCGACCATCCCGCGCGGCGCAGGCTCGCCTATGACGAATTGCTCGCCAACCAGCTGACCATGGCGCTGATGCGCCAGAACCAGCAGCGGCAAAAGGGCCGCGCGCTCGCGGGTGACGAAGAATTATTTAACAAAGCTCTTGCCGGTTTCCCATTCGAGCTTACCGGCTCGCAGAAAACCGCCATCGCTGAAATCCGCGCAGATCTGCAACAACCCGTGCGTATGCACCGCCTGTTGCAGGGCGATGTGGGCAGTGGCAAAACGGCGGTCGCCTTTCTTGCGATGGTACATGCCATCGGCAGCAAGTGTCAGGCGGCGATCATGGCACCCACCGAAATCCTTTCCCGACAGCACGAACACACATTAACGCCGCTTGCCGAAAAGCTCGGGCTGAAGGTCGTGACGCTGACAGGGCGCGACAAGGGGAAAGGCCGCAAGGAAATACTGGCGTCCATCGCGTCTGGCGAAGCCAACATCATCATCGGCACGCATGCGCTGTTTCAGGAAGATGTCATTTTCAAAGACCTCGCGCTTGTCATCATCGACGAACAGCACCGCTTCGGCGTGCATCAAAGATTACTGTTGTCCGAGAAGGGCGAGACGGCGGATATGCTGGTCATGACGGCAACACCCATCCCGCGCACGCTCACCCTCACCGTCTATGGCGACATGGAAGTGAGTTTGCTGACCGAAAAACCCAAGGGCCGCCTGCCCATCGACACGCGGCTTGTGTCCGATGAACGGCTTGACGAAGTGCTGGCGGGACTGCAGCGCAAGATAGAGCAGAAAGACCTCATCTACTGGGTCTGCCCGCTGGTGGAAGAGTCTGAAAAGCTCGACCTTGCCGCCGCCGAGGAACGCTATATTTTCATGCAGCACCGCTTCAAGCGCGTCGGCCTCCTGCACGGGCGCATGAAGCCCGCCGAAAAAGACAAGGTCATGGAAAGCTTTTCCAGGGGCGAGCTGGATATTCTCGTTGCCACCACGGTCATCGAGGTCGGCGTCGACGTGCCGGAAGCGACTGTCATGGTTATCGAGCATGCCGAACGCTTCGGCCTGTCGCAGCTGCACCAGCTGCGCGGGCGCATCGGGCGCGGCGCGGGGAAATCGACCTGCATACTGATGTACAACCCGAATGCCAGCGAGGTCGCAAAAAAGCGCCTTTCCACCATCCGCGATTCAGAAGACGGCTTTTTCATCTCGGAACAGGATTTGAAATTCAAGATGCGCGAGGCGGAAGGCGGGCAGGCCGCTTTGACGGGTGCCAAGCATTTCGCCCGCGCCGCGCAATTTCAAATCCTGT
>JAYUPV010000517.1:0-2050 GCA_043759865.1 Alphaproteobacteria bacterium
TGGGAACGTGGTCGGAAGCAGGATCGAGCCCGTCGAGCAGGTTGAACCACGCGCCCAGCTTGTCGAATTCGTAGTTGCTGATGGGGGTCACCCTCCCGCCGCTATCGCCGAGGTTCTGAAGCGTGATCGCGCCCAGACGGTAGGCAAGTTCCGAATCTCCGAGCGCCATCATAATGGCACCATCGCGCGTGGGCACTGGCGGCACGCCTTCCCATTGCGCATACAGGTCGCTGGAGCCGAGCCAGAAGGCAAGACCAAGCGCCAGCATCGCCGCCAGAAAAATATCGTTGCGGGTTTGTGTCCGTGGTGCGCCCGGCATCAGAATTCCCGGCGCAGGAAATCGAAAGCGGAAGCCGACAGCAGCAGGGCGATGCTCAAAAGCCCCTGCGCCGCCATGAACCCGCCAAGGCCGAGCGTCTCGACCAGGCTGTGCGCCAGCCTACCGGCGTTCTCGACATAGGCGATGCCGCCCGAGCCGGTGACGCCGTAAACCAGCCACGACGTCTGCCCCATGAGGTCAAGACGCGGCACAAAAACCGAAATCGCCTCCATCGTGTGGTTGAGCGCGGCATAATACATGTTATCCGGTGCCTTATAGGCGATGCCGAGCAGCATGCCCACCAGCCGCGCCAAAACATAAAGCCCGAGCGCGGCGAGGGCGGAGCCGGACGCGCTCGAAAGCACCATGGAAAAGAACAACGACGCCGACGCCATGATGCCGAATTCCACCGCGATGCTGAGCGCCCAGAGCGCGAGCCCGCCCGCCTGGGGCCGGCCAAGGAAGAAGACGGCAAGGCTGACAGCCGCGGCCACACACACCGCAAGCAGGATGAAGGCAAAGGCATGGCTGACAAGAAACGTCAGGCGCGAGAGGGGGCGTGAAAGCAGGAATTCGACCTCTTTGGTCTCGAAACAGCGGCGCGTGTAAAAACAGCAGAACAGCACGATGCCGATGACGCCAAGAAAACGCAAGCCGCTCGCGCCGAAAACCAGCGCAAAACTTTCCTTTTCCGTGATGGTGGCAGAGCCGAGGAACACCGCTATCGCCGCCCCCGTCACAATCATCAGCAACAGAGTCAGGAGCAGCTTGTCCCGGAATGCGGCTGTCAGGACAAACTTGACAAGGGGTCTCGAAATCATGGTACCAGACGCCCGCCCCTTGTTACATCGGCCCCGGATGGCGGTCGATGGTAAAGTTGTACATACGGCGGTCCATGTCATCGATCGTATTGTTTCCGGAAACGATAACGGCACGCACGAGCACCACGAGTTCGGACTTGGCAATCACGTCCTTATGCGACTTGAACAGGCTGCCCAGCACCGGAATATCTCCGATGACGGGAACGCCGTCCTCCTGGACTTTGTTCTCGTCCTTCATCAACCCGCCGAGCGCCATCATCTGGCCGGACTGCATGTTGAGCATCGAGTCGATTTCCTGAATGGTCAGTTCCGGCACCGTCGGTGTCGGCAAGCCGGCCGGCGCCGCCACGTTCGCAATCGCGAGCTGCAGGGCGAGGGTCGGGTCGGGCCTGTTGTTGATGACCTTGGAAATGGTCGGGCGCACGACAAGGGTGATATCGCCCGTCTCGGCATTCGCGGTCGGGATGACGACGAGGACGACGCCCTCGGGCGCATTCTTCTGCTCGGAGCTCAGCGACACCGTCGGCGCGACGCCGGCCGTGGTCGACGGCGTGGTCGTGGCGCTGAAGTTGAAGTACACGTTGTCCTTGGTCACGTTCACGACGGCGGGCTGGTTGTTCAGCACGGCCACGCGCGGGCTGGAAAGCGTGCGCACGGTGCCGAAGGTACTGATTGCCTTTATCGCCGTGGTGAAGTCGCTGCCGGGCTCGAAGGTGATGCCAAAGGTCGAGGTCGTCGACGTCGCGCCCGGTGAGGGGAAATTGCCGTTGACCTTGAGCAAGCCGGTCAGGTTAATCTTGCCCCAGTCGATGCCGCTCGCGAATTCGTCATTCAGGTCGACCTGCAGCACTTTCGCCTCGATCAGCACCTGCGTCGAGACACGGCGGCGGAAATCGTCGATGAATTTCTT
>JAYUPV010000518.1:0-8463 GCA_043759865.1 Alphaproteobacteria bacterium
CAGAAATGGATCGACGAAAACCGTCACGACCTCAAGCCGCCCGTCGGCAACAAGAAGGTTTACGAAGACGGCGATTTCATCATCATGGCTGTCGGCGGCCCCAACAGCCGCAAGGATTACCACGACGACCCCGGCGAAGAATTCTTTTTTCAAATCGAAGGCGACATGGTTTTGCGCGTGATGGAGCATGGCAAACCGCGCGACATCGACATCAGGGCAGGGGAGATGTTCCTGTTGCCGCCGCATGTCCATCATTCGCCGCAGCGCAAGGAAAACAGCGTCGGCCTCGTGGTCGAGCGCAAGCGCCAGCCGGACGAGATAGACAAATTCCTCTGGTACTGCGATGTATGCCACGCGAAGCTGCATGAGGTTTCTGTGTCCCTGAGAGATATCGTGAAAGACCTGCCGCCGCTGTTCGACGGTTTCTGGAACAACGAAGCTGCGCGAACCTGCAAGGCCTGTGGCCATGCCATGCCGCTGCCGCCCAGCCGCCAGAAAAAGCCAAGCTGATGGAAAAGTGGGATGTCCATACCCATACGACAACCTCGCCCGACACTTTCGAGGCGCTCGGTAAATTTGCCCATTACGCCGATTTTATCCGCATTAAAAAGCACGACACCAAACCCTGCTGCGCCGTCATGGTCAATAGCAAAGGCGAAATGCAGCGGCAGATAGAAGACAGCGCCTATGACGGCGCCGCGCGGGTGCATGATTGTGACATTCACGGTGTCACCATGCAGGTGCTCTCGCCCACGCCCATGATGATACCCGACTATGTCGATAATAAATCCGATGCCGTCGATATCTGCCGCATCCTGAATGACGACAATGCTGCGACCGTGGCGAAATTTCCGGACCGCTTCACCGCCATCGCAGCCCTGCCCATGCTGTTCCCCGATGCGGCGATTGCCGAGATGGAACGTGCAAAAAAACGCGGCATGCGGGGTATCGAGATAAATTCGAATATCAACGGCCTCGATCTTGATGCCGCGCAGCTTTTCCCCGTTTTCGAAGCGGCGGAAAAATCGGGCATGGCGGTGTTCATCCACCCCTGGGGCGGTTTTATGCAGCCTGCCGAGGAAAAACTGAAAGCCCGCATGAACGCCAACCGCAACTGGCGGCCGTGGCTGATTGGTATGGGCATGGAAACCGCGCTGGCTTTCGATTCCATGCGCAGCGGCAAAGTGCATGAACGCCTGCCGAAATTGCGCGTGTTGTATGCGCATGGCGGCGGCGCTTTTCCCGCGCTGCTCGGGCGGCTGGAGCATGGGGCATATTGCAGGCCGGACTTGTTCAAGGATGTTTCGCAGCTCAACCCGTTTGATACCGTCAAAAAATGCGGCGTTTATGCCGACACGCTGGTGCACAGCCCCGCCATGTTGAAGGCGCTGATTGAAATTCTTGGCATCGACCGCGTGGCGATGGGGTCCGACTACCCGTACCCGCTCGGCGAAATCGACCCGTTTGACGCGGAAACGCTGCTTAACCTCTACGGCTACAAATGCCCGTATCCGAAAGCGAAAGGCATTTACCCCGGCCATGCGGTCGAGCATCTGGGGCTTGATGAAAAACAAACGCAGCGACTGCTCTCGGGCACTGCCAAAGAGTGGCTGGGGGTGGTGTGATGGAAATCGCTGTTACCGTTGGCGGGCACAAGGCAAACCTGGCCGAGCCGCTCGATATTTCCATTCCCGTCAATTTCGACGCGCAGCAGCTGTCGGCCTTCGGCAGCCGCCCTGCGCGCAAATACGCCTACAAATCCGGTAATTTCGTGGGCGATGTTCGTCTTGGCGGCAGTTGCAACTGCGAGGTTTATCATTTTAGCCCGCATCTCAACGGCACGCATACCGAATGCGTCGGCCATATCACCAATGCGCGCATCAAGGTGCAGGATGTGCTGCAAGACAGCCTGATGCCCGCAACGCTGGTGACCGTCACTCCCGTGCCCGCCGCCAGCAGCAAGGACAGCTACGACCCCGCGCTGCGCCGCAACGACATGGTCATCACGCATGAAGTGCTGCGTGAGGCGCTGTCATACCATTCTGCCGAGTTTTTCAACGCCCTCATCATCCGCACCTGGCCGAACGACCCTGGCAAGCCCGCGCGCGACTACGACAAGAACCCGGCCGCCTTTTTTACGACCGAGGCGATGGAAGATATCGTGGCGCTCGGCGTGAAGCATTTGCTGGTCGATATGCCCTCTGTCGATCGCGCCGATGATGACGGCAAGCTCACCAACCACCGCATTTTCTGGGATGTGCCGAAGGGCGTGAAGGTGGCCGCGCAACCGTCTTCCCGTACCATCACCGAGCTTGTTTATGCGCCCGACAGCGTGCCGAATGGCAGTTACCTATTGAATCTGCAGGTCGCCGCTTTCGCGGGCGATGCCGCGCCCAGCCGCCCTGTATTGTACAAGGTGAACAAATGAATTATCGCCTCGACGCCGCTTTCGCCACCGAAATGGACAAGGCCGACAGCCTCGCGAAATTACGCGATCAATTCCACATCCCGAAGGGGCCGGATGGAAAAGAATGCATTTATTTCTGCGGCAATTCCCTCGGCCTGCAACCAAAATCGGTCGAGGCCGCTGTGATGCAGGAACTGACCGACTGGAAAAACCTCGGCGTCGAGGGGCATTTCCACGGCAGACATCCGTGGATGCCGTATCATGAATTTGTAACGGCGAACGCTGCCATGCTTGTCGGTGCAAATGCGTCGGAAGTCGTGATGATGAACGGACTGACAGCAAACCTGCACCTGATGATGGTGTCGTTCTATCGCCCGACGAAAGTGCGTTACAAAATTCTTATCGAATATACACCTTTCCCGTCTGACATTTACGCCGTGCAGTCGCAGGCGAAATTTCACGGGTTTGACCCTGCCGCTGCGATTATCGAGCTGAAGCCCCGTGCGGGCGAATTCACCATGCGTACCGAAGATATCGAAGAGGTGCTAGAGCGCGAAGGCGACAGCATCGCCCTCATTCTCATCGGCGGCGTGCATTACTACACCGGCCAGTTTTTTGATATGCAGCGCATCACAGCGGCGGGGCATAAAAAAGGCTGCGTGGTCGGGTTTGACCTTGCCCATGCCGTCGGCAACGTGCCGCTGAAACTGCATGACTGGGGTGTCGATTTCGCCTGCTGGTGCAGTTACAAATACCTCAATTCCGGCCCCGGCGCGGTGGCGGGCTGTTTCGTGCATGACCGCCACGCAAAATCTTTCGACCTGCCGCGTTTCGCGGGCTGGTGGGGCAACGATAAATCAGTGCGCTTCAAGATGGGACCGCAATTCCAGCCGATGACAGGGGCAGAGGGTTGGCAGCTCTCGAACCCGCCGATTTTATCCTTCGCCGCCGTGCGTGCGGCGCTCGAACTTTTCAGGGAAGCGGGGATTGATAACCTTCGCGTGAAAAGCCTGAAGCTCACCGGCTATCTCGAATACCTGCTGCGAAAAGATAATATTGCAGGCCTGAATATCATGACGCCAGCAAACGAAAACGAGCGCGGCTGTCAGCTTTCCATCACGCTGCAAAGCAACGGCAAAAATGTTTTTACGGCGCTGCAGGAAGCGGGTGTGGTCTGCGACTGGCGCGAGCCTGATTGCATCCGCGTCGCGCCCGTGCCGCTGTATAACAGCTTCGCCGATGTCTGGCGCTTCGCAGAAATTTTCGCCAAAACAGCCGGGGGCAGGGCATGACAGAAAAAGTGCATGTCGTCGGCGCAGGCCTGGTCGGCCCCCTGATGGCGATATACCTCGCCAAAAAAGGCTTCGATGTTACGCTGCATGAACGCCGCGCAGATATGCGCAAAGGCAAGGTCGATGCCGGACGCTCCATCAATCTTGCCATTACCGCACGCGGGTGGAAGGCGCTCGAAGGCGTGGGGTTGAAAGATAAAGTCTCGGCTATTTCCATCCCCATGAAGGGGCGCATGGTGCATGATGCGCAAGGCGGCACGAACCTGCAGGCCTACGGACAGAAAGACACCGAAGTTATCTATGCCGCTTCGCGCAGTCTTTTGAATGTCATGCTGCTGGACGCGGCGGAAACATACAAGAACCTCAAAGTCGTTTTCGGCCAGCGCTGCACCAATTACGACATTACGCGCTCCACGCTCACTTTTACCGATGAAGTAACCGGCGCGCAGGAAGAAATTGCCGCGCCCACCGTCATCGCTGCCGATGGCGCGTGGTCGGCGGTGCGCCGCGCGATGCTGGCTTCGCTGCCGAATTTCAGTTATTCGCAAAGTTTTCTTGAGTACGGCTACAAAGAACTCGTCATCCCGTCCGCAACGGGCGGCGGTTTTAGAATCGAAAAAAACGCGCTGCACATATGGCCGCGCAACAGCTACATGATGATCGCGCTGCCGAACACCGAGGGCAGCTTTACCGCTACTCTGTTTTATCCGACGTCAGGTTTCGACAAGCTGAAAACGGCAGCGGAAGTGATGAAATTTTTCAAGGAAGATTTCCCCGATGCCGTGCCGCACATGCCCGACCTTGCCAATGATTTTTTCAGCAACCCTGTCGGGTCGCTTGTCACAGTGAAATGCAGCCCGTGGCATGTGGGCGGCAAGGCTGTGCTGATGGGCGACGCCGCCCATGCCATCGTGCCCTTTTTCGCCCAAGGCATGAACAGCGGGTTTGAAGACTGCACGGCGCTCGACAGCCTTATCACGTCAAGCAATCCCGACTGGAAGAAAGTGTTCGCGGATTTCAGTGCCCTGAGAAAGCCCAATGCCGACGCGATTGCCGACATGGCGGTCGAAAACTTCGTTGAAATGCGCGACAGCGTTACCAACCCGCAATTCCTGCTGAAAAAGAAAGTGGGCTTCGAGCTTGAAAAACGTTGGCCGGACAAGTTCATCCCGCGCTATTCAATGGTTATTTTCCGCCCCGACATTCCCTATGCCGAAGCACAGCGCCGGGGCGCGATACAGGACAAAATACTGGCGCAACTATGCGCGGGCATTACCGCGCCTGATCAAGTCAACTGGGTTGAA
The DNA here is from genome assembly GCA_043759865.1 of Alphaproteobacteria bacterium. Lineage (GTDB taxonomy): Bacteria > Pseudomonadota > Alphaproteobacteria > Micavibrionales > UBA2020 > JAPWJZ01. Next base: position 5,004 of record JAYUPV010000518.1, read on the forward strand.
GCCGAAAAGCTGGTAAAACAGATCGCCTGATTACTTCCACTCAACCTGCGCGTCCATGACGGCGGAGCAGCATTGGCGTTTGTCACAGGCCGTGCCGTTGGGGAAGCCGCATTGCTGGTTCACTGCGCTGTCAAAGGCGAAGGACTTTCCGTCGCCGCGCTTGATGGAGACAGTCAGGTGTTCCGGCGTTTTGGGAGACATGATGGCGTGGAAGGCATGGCCTTCCGGCAGGGCGCAGCCCGACTCGCCGATGGTGACGTCGGTGGAATCACAAGTCACGCTGCCGTCGCAGGTTTTGAAGGGCAGGCTGCCCGTGCAGTTTGTCACCGCGCCGTCCATGTTGATGGCGAACAGGTATTCGCCAGCCGGCCAATCGGTGCTTTTCAATTGCAGCATCAAGCCTTCCTGACACCACATTTCCGTGCAGGCTTGTTCGGCTTTGGCAGGCGAAGCCGCGAGCAGCAGGGCAAGCAGGAAAAATAAATTCTTGAACATGGTCACTCCATCGGTTGAGGCGCTTGAAATATAGGCAAAAGCCTATAAGCTGGCAAGGCTTTCAAAAACGAGGGAATTTATAATGAAAACCGTGCTGTTCGCACTTGCCCTGCTCTGCCTGCCGTTTGCCGCTTTCGCCGCAAACGACAAGCACAGCGTTGAATCGGGCGGCGTGCGGCGCGATTTTTATGTGCATGTGCCTGAAAACCTGAAAGGTAAGGAAGACCTGCCCGTGGTTCTCGTTCTGCATGGCGGCGGGGGCAGCGCGGAAAATGCGCGGCGGCAGACCGGCATGGACGAAGTGGCCGACAAGAGCGGGTTCATTGCCGTTTATCCCGAAGGCACTTCCGCGCCCCTGATTGATAAGATGCGGACATGGAACACCGGCCCCTGCTGCGGCTATGCGGCCAGAAAGAAAATCAACGGTGTGGCTTTTATTTCCGGAGTGATCGACGAACTTATCAAGCTCTACAAAATTGACACAAACCGTGTGTACGCCACCGGGCATTCGAACGGCGCGATGATGAGCTATCGCCTTGCCTGCGAATTGTCGCAGCGCATCGCTGCGATTGCGCCGAATGCGGGACAGCGATTGATGGATGAATGCAAGCCCGAGCGTCCCGTGCCGGTGCTGCACATCCACGGCACCAAAGACCCGTGCGCGCCGTTTGAAGGCGGGGAGCAATGCGGCGGCTGCTATTCGAAAATGCTCGGCGGCTGGCTGAAACCGAAGAACGACACATGGCCCTGCCGCCCCGTGCGCGAGGTCGTGCGCGAACAAGCCGTCCTGAACGGCTGTGAGGCAACGACCGATATTTTCCTGACCAAGGGTGCCGTCACCTGCGAGCGTTTCAAATGCCCCGCAAATGCGACGGTTGCGCTGTGCTCTATCGAGGGTGCGGGGCATATGTGGGCGGGAACGCATGACAACGGCCCTGCCGTCTGCCGGAACGACGCGGAGAAAAAAGTCTGCAGCATTTACCGCGAAACGGTCGGCCCGCAGAACACCGATGTCGACGCGGGCGAGCTTGCGTGGGATTTCCTGCGGCATTATTCCTTGAAAGGCGCTATCGAATGACCATGGAAAAATTCATCAACGGCTTGATGGCGGGCATGACGCTCGAGGAAAAGCTCGGCCAGCTGAACCTTGTGCAGCGTGACTATTTTACGCAGGAACAGATACAGACCGGCGCTGTTCTCAGCACGGGGGCGGAGGAAAAAATACGCGCCGGAAAAGTCGGCGGCATGCTCGGGCTGTTCGAGCCGGACAAGGTGAAAAAGGTGCAGGAAATTGCCTTTACCCAGTCGCGCCTGAAAATTCCGCTGCTGCTGGGGCTTGATGTCATTCACGGGCACAAGACGCTGTTCCCCATCCCGCTTGCCATGTCCTGCACATGGGATATGGGGCTGATTGAAAAATCCGCACGCATCGGTGCTATCGAGGCGGCGGCGGATGGCGTGTCGTGGGTCTATTCGCCCATGGTCGATATCGCGCGCGACCCGCGCTGGGGGCGCATTGCCGAGGGCTCGGGCGAAGACCCGTATCTCGGCTCCGAAATCGCGCGCGCCATGGTGCGAGGCTACCAGACGGACGATTTGAAACGCGAAGACGCCGTCATGGCCTGCGTCAAGCATTTCGCGCTGTACGGCGCTTCCGAAGCAGGGCGCGACTACCAGACGGTCGATATGAGCCGCATCCGCATGTATGAAAGCTACCTGCCGCCCTACAAAGCGGCGGTCGAGGCGGGCGTTGGCAGCGTCATGAGCTCGTTCAACGATGTCGACGGTATTCCCGCCACGGGCAACCGCTGGCTGCTGACGGATCTTTTGCGCGGTGAATGGGGCTTTTCCGGCTTTGTCGTGTCCGATTATACCAGTGTCAATGAAATGACGCATCACGGCCTCGGCGACCTTAAAACCGTTTCAAGCCTCGCCCTGCGCGCGGGACTTGATATGGACATGGTGGGTGAAGGTTTCGTTTCCACGCTGAAACAATCGCTCGACGAAGGCGCAGTGGCGATGGACGATATCGACCATGCCTGCCGCCGTGTGCTGGAGGCGAAATACAAGCTCGGCCTGTTCGACAACCCCTATGCCCGCGCCAGCGAAAAGCTTGCGGCGGAGAAAATACTCTGCGCCCCGCACCGCGCCGCCGCCCGCGATGCGGCCGCTTGTTCCTGCGTACTGCTGAAGAATACGCAGCACGCGCTTCCCTTGAAAAAGACCGGCGCCGTCATCGCCGTCATCGGCCCGCTCGCCCATAATCGCAAGAATATGCTGGGCATGTGGAGCGTGGCGGGCGACTGGGAAAAGGCCGTGACGGTGCTGGAAGGCATGGCAGCCGTCGCCCCCGCAGCCAAGCTGCTCCATGCTGCAGGGTCGAACATTGTCAGCGACCCCGTGATGGTGCCGAAACTGAACATCTGGTCAAAGGGCGTCGAAATCGATGCGAGAAGCCCTGGCGAAATGCTGAAGGAGGCGCTTGAGAAAGCCGCCGCCGCCGATGTTATTGTCGCCGTCGTGGGTGAGGCGCAGGACATGTCGGGCGAAGCGTCGAGCCGTGCCGATATAGGAATACCGGATGAGCAGCGCGCGCTGCTGCGTGAACTGAAAAAGACCGGCAAGCCGCTGGTGCTGGTGGTTTTCAGCGGGCGTCCTCTCACGCTTGGTTGGGAGCAGGAAAACGCCGATGCGATTTTGTTTGTCTGGTGCGGCGGCACGGAAGGCGGCAACGGGATCGCCGATGTGCTGTTCGGCGATTATAACCCCGCCGCAAAACTCACCGCGACTTTCCCGCACCATGTGGGGCAGATACCGCTTTACTACGCGCACAAAAATACCGGACGTCCGTTCACGGGCAAGTTCCCCGATGGCGGCGATTTCGCGACAAAGTTCAAGTCGCGCTATCTCGATGTGCCGAACGAACCGCTTTACCCCTTCGGCTTCGGGCTCAGCTATACGACAT